>JACPDV010000534.1 GCA_016183835.1 Armatimonadota bacterium | reverse complement strand
GCACGGCCGCCGTGGTGGTCACGCGGACCCAGTCGCTGGTGCCGGTGACCTTCCGCTCCGAGTCGAACACGCCGATCCGCGTGCCGTTGCCATCGTAGGCGTTGAGCGAGAGGTAGGCGCCGGAGCCGTCGCGCGCGTCGCGGGTGCGGATCCAGGCGCTGAACGTGTAGGTGGCGCCGCGGCGGATGGGCTGCACGGGGCGGTGGGCCTGGTACCACTGGATCTCCGTGCCGGCGGCGACCTCGAGGCGGAGCGAGGCCCGGCCGGAGCGGGCGACGGTCTCGTCCTGCACGATGGTCACCCCAGCGGGCGCCCAGGTGTTCCAGCCGTCGGGCGCGGAGCCGGGCGTGGGGGCCAGCTCGAACCCGCCGTTGTCGAGCAGGTTGGGGGAAGCGAGGCAGAGGCAGAACGCCAACGTCGCGATCGCCATAGGGGTCACCTTGGCGCGCGCTTTGGCCGTGACGACGGCGAGCCCTGCCCGCGGCTATCTGGTCTTCGGCGGCGCCGCGGGCTGCTGGCCCGGCCGCAGGCCCTGGAGCATGGCCTGGAGCATCGCCTCGCGGACCAGGTCGAGCACCTGCTTGCGCGCGTCGGCGGCCCCCGGCGACTGCAGCAGCGCGCGGCCCTCGGCGAGCACCTTGTCGGCCAGCTTGTCCGCCCCGGCCTGCACCTGCGGCACCGCCTTGTCGCCGAGCTCCTTGCCCTGGCTGAGCAGCTCACGGAGCAGCTTCTCGATCTCCTCGCGGGTCGGCCCGGTGATCTCGGAGCGGAGCGCGTCGGCGTCGTCCTTCATCGCTTCGAGCGCCTTCAGCATCTGCTCGCGCGCCGGGCCTTCCAGTTTTTCAGCCTCGGCCTGGAGCCTCTCCGCGAGTTTGTCCAGCCGCTCGGCCGCCGCTTGTGCGCGCTCGCTCTGGAGCTTCATCACGGCGTCGGTGAGCTTGTCCACCTTGCCTTTCAGGTCGTCCGGCGAGGGCATGTGCTTCGCCGCCCCGCCGAAGAGGCCCTTGAGCATGTCGCCGATGGGCCCGGCCTGCTGCATGATCATCGGCACCAGCGCGAGGAGGTCCATCAGCCCGCCGCCGCCACCCAGGCCCCCGCCGTGGCCGGCTTTCTCCTGCCGCAGCTTGTCGAGCGCATGGGCCAGCTCGTAGCGGGTCACCGGCTCGGTGCCGTGGAACAGCCCGTCGGCGCGGCCGGCGAGGATCCCGGCTTCGTTGAGCCGCTTCACGGCGTCGGCGGCCCAGAGGTCCTCGGGCACGTCGGCGAAGGTGCCAGCCAGGGCCGGCAGGGTCAGGCCACACACCACCAACCACATCCAGCGCATCAGCACACCTCCCGTGTTTTGTCCTACCACCATCTGCCGCCGGCCGCTCATGCCTGGCACTCTGCCTCGGCAATGAGCCAAAGCGTCCCGCCGTGGCCGTTGGGGTCCGGCCAGGGCATCGGCTCTCGCGGGACATCCCGGGACCGGTATCGCTCAAGCAGTTCGTCGAGCCACTGCTTGGATCCACCAGGCAGCCGATCGTCCAGGCGATGCCGCCACGAGAGCCCCCGGTCCTTCAGGAAGGTCTCCCAATCCGTCTGGTCCTCGAACAGCCGGTTGAGCCGGTCCACCAGCGGACCGGGCCGGAGGAAGTACCCAGGGCGCCGCCTGAGCGAGTCAAGGCGGTCCAACAGCGGATCATCTGTCCAGCCCAGATCGGGGTGCCTGCCGTCGAGGCCGAACGGTCGGTACAGCGACGCCGGCTCCTCCGCCGGAGCCGTCCCGGCCAGCGCCGGCAGGACGAGCCAGCCGATCCACACCAGGGCGAACCGCATGTTCGTCCCTCCGGGGCCTACGATGGGCCACCGGCAAGAGCTTCGGTGCGGCGCGCGGAATCCTCCAGGCGGTGTGGAGCGAGCGCAATAGCTGCGCCGAAAGCACGAACCCGCAGCGGAAACTCCGGGACTGACGCTGCTTTTGGTCTGCCGAAAGGAGTGTCTGTCCCGCGATTTCCGCGGTCGCCGCAGACCGACCACCGTTCGAGCCAGGTCGTCTCCCCAACCGCGGAGATCGGGGGCAGATGAAGTCTGGGCAGACCGAGAGGAGTGTCTATCCCGCGATTTCCGCGGTCGCCGGACAGCCCCCACCGCACGGACCGGGTCGCTTCCACCACCGCGGGAATCGGGGACAGGTGCAGTTTCGGCGGACCGAAAGCAGCACCAGTCTCCGAGTTCGCGCTCGCCTCGTCGGTTCGAGCCGCATCTGCGCGAATCGGGGACAGGTGCAGTTTCGGCGGACCGAAAGCAGCACCAGTCCCCGAGTTCTCGCTCGCCTCCACGTGACATGCGGCAAGCGCGACCGGCCAGCTTGGCACGCGCAGCTACTCCGTGGGCTGCGGCGGCATCTCGCCCATCATCGCCCGGATGATCTCGCTCGTCGAATCCGCCAGCACGTCCAGGTCGTAGCCGCCTTCGAGGCACACCACCAATCGCCCCCCGCACAGCTCGTCCGCCAGGTCGAGCACTCGCCAGGTCATTTCGCGGAAGGTGTCGGTGGTCAGTCGCATCTGCCCCAGCGGGTCGCGCTCGTGGCAGTCCTGCCCGGCGGAGACCAGGATCAGGTCGGGCCGGAACGCCCGCATCGCCGGCGCCGCCACGTCGTCGAGCAGCTCCAGGTACTCGTAGGGACGGCGGCCGGCGCGGAGCGGCAGGTTGAGGTTGGTGCCCTCGGCGTCTCCGGCGCCGGTCTCGTCCGCCTCGCCGGTGAAGGGGAACCAGGGCGACTGGTGGAGCGAGCAGAAGAACACATTCGGCTCGTGGTAGAACGCCTCCTGCGTGCCGTTGCCGTGGTGGACGTCCCAATCGAGGATGAAGATCCGCTCCACGCCGCGCTCGCGCTGGGCATAGCGCGCGGCGATGCTGATGTTGTTGAACAGGCAGAAGCCCATGCCGTGGTCGCCGCGGGCGTGGTGGCCGGGCGGGCGGTGGGCGATGAAGGCGTTGGCGGCACGGCCGTCAAGCACTTCGTCCATCGCGGTGAGCGCGCCGCCGGCGCTGAGCAGCGCCACGGCGTAGCTGCGGTGCGACACGGGCGTGTCCACGTCGAGCGCGCCGCCGCCCTGCTCCGACATCCGCCGGACGGTCTCGATGTAGCGCTCATCGTGCACCCGGGCGACCTGCTCGGGGGTAGCGGCGCGCGCCTCGGTGATGCGCAGGCGGGGGTGGAGCTGCTTGGTGATCAGGGCGTTGATCACCGCCTTGAGCCGGAACGGCCGCTCGGGGTGAAAGGGACCGTTGTCGTGGAGGAGGTAGTCGTCGTGGCAGACAAGCGCCGTCGGCATGCTCGGTCCTGTTGCTCCGGTCAGGTCACTCCACGGGCCGGATACTGCACCCCCCGATGCGCTCGACGGCCTGGGCCAGCGCCTCGGACCAGGTGGTGGCGAAGTCCTGGGCCAGCTTGAGCCGCCGGTGCTCGGCGTCGCCTTCGAGCCAAAGCACCACCGGCACCTCGCCGGGATGCTCGCGGAGCGCCCGGGCCAGCGCGCCGAGCCGCTCGGGGAAGTGCTGGCCCACGCGGACGCGCACGTCCACCGCGGCGAGATCCGTGAGCGCCGGGCCGGCGGGCTCGGCGGGCGTCTCGTCGCCGTTGGTGTGCCCGTTGGTGCGCCCGTTGCCGCCGCGGGGGGCTGCCTTCGCCGGCTGCTGCTCGGCGGCGCGGCGGGCCTTCTGCCACTCTTCGGTGGGGAGCAGCTTCTCCACGATCACGCTGGCGCTGCCGTTCCCGCGGCCGTCGTTGCTCTCGGTCTTGCCGATCACCAGCACCACGCGGCCCTGCACGGCCTCGTCCCTGAACTTCCGGCCAGCTTGGCGTTCAAGTCACCGTACGGGTTCTCGAACAGGACCAGCCCAAGCAGCTCCACGTCGTGTTCGCGGAGCTGGTCGCGGCTGAACTCGCTGATGGGCTTGAGCCGCGGCGAGCGCACGTCGGCTCCCAGCTCCTCCTCCATGTCGGCGAAGAGGCTCTGCTGGCCGGAGCGCTCGTCCGCGCGGGCGCGCTGCGCGGCCTCGTAGATCAGCTCGTAGCCGTCGAGGAGCTGCCGCCGGTTGCCGAACGCGCGGCAGGCGCCGGCGCGGACCAGCTTCTCCACGGCGGCCTTGGGCAGCGCCTGCGGATCGACGCGGCGGCAGAGGTCGTAGAGGTCGGCGTACGCGCCGGCGGAGTCGCGCTCCGCGGCGATGGCCTCGGCCACCTTCACCCCGATCCCGTTGATCGCCGCCATGCCGTACACGATGTGGCTCTCATGCACCTCGAACCGCGCACCGCCCGTGTTGACACAGGGCGGGAGCACGTCGATGCCGACCCCGCGGGTGTCCTGCACGAAAGTGACCACCTTGTCGCGGTTGTCCATCACGCTCGTGAGCTGGGCGGCCATGAACTCATGCGGGTAGTTGGCCTTGAGGTAGGCGGTCCAGTAGGCGATCACCGCGTAGCAGGCGCTGTGCGCCTTGTTGAAGGCGTAGCTGGCGAACTGCTCGATCTCGTTCATCAGGTCGTTGGCGACGCTGCCGGCGATGCCGTTCGTCTCGCACCCGGCGATGAACTTCTCGCGCACCTTGGCCATCACCGCGGCGTCTTTCTTGCCCACCGCCTTGCGGATCTGGTCGGCCTCGCCGAGGCTGAACCCGGCCAGGTCGCGGCCGATCTGCATGACCTGCTCCTGGTAGACGATGATCCCGTACGTGTTGTCGAGGATCGGCTCCAGGAGCGGGTGCTTGTATTGCACGCGCTTCTCGCCGTGTTTGCGGGCGATGAACTCGGGGATGTTGTCCATCGGCCCGGGCCGGTAGAGCGCCACGAGGGCGACGATGTCTTCGATGCAATCGGGCCGAAGATCGCGACAGACTCGCTGGAATCCGCCGGATTCGAGCTTGAACACGCCGATCACGTCGCCGCGGGAGATCAGCTCGTAGGTCCGCGCGTCGTCGAAGCCGAGGGTGCGCACGTCGAAGTCGGGAATCGCGTGGTTCTCGCGGATCAGCCGGCAGGCCTCGTCGATCACGGTCATCGTGCGGAGGCCGAGGAAGTCCATCTTGAGCAGGCCGATCTTGTCGACCGCGCCCATGTCGAACTGCGTGACGATGTCTTCGCCGCCGGAGACCTTGCACAGCGGGACGTAGTTGCTCAGCTCGTCGCGGGCGATCACCAGCGCCGCAGCGCCGCGGCGTGGACCGAGGTGTGGCGCGAGAGCCCTTCGAGGTGCAGCGCGGCGTCCACCACCTCGTGCACCACGGCGTCGGTCTCGTAGCGCCGGCGCAGCTCCTCGACCTGTTCGAGCGCCTCGGCGAGGTGCGTGCCGGGCCGGTCGGGCACCAGCCCGCTCAACTCGTTGACCGCCTCGATGGGCATCTGCAACACGCGGCCCACGTCTTTGATGGCCGCCCGCGCGCCGAGGGTCCCGAAGGTGATGATCTTGGCGGTGTGCGTCGGGCCGTACTTCTGGATGGTGTAGGCCACCACTTCCTCGCGCCGCTCGGGCGGGAAGTCAATGTCGAAGTCGGGCGGCGACGGCCTCTCGGGATTGCGGAAGCGCTCGAAGAAGAGGGCGAAGCGCATCGGGTCCAGTTCGGTGATCCCGAGCACGTAGGCGGCCAGGCTGCCGGCGCCGCTGCCGCGTGCCGAGCACGTAGGCGGCCAGGCTGCCCGCGCCGCTCCCCCGCCCGGGCCCCACGCGGATGCCGTTGCGCTTGGCGTAGTCGATCAGGTCCCAGACGATCAGGTAGTAGGGGCTGTAGCCCTTGTCGTCGATGATCTTCAGCTCATAGTCGAGCCGCTGGAGCACCTCGGGCGTGACCGGCGAGTAGAACCGCCCGACCCGCTCGAGGCAGAGCTTGCGGAGGTACGACCCGGCGGTCTCGCCCTCGGGCACGGGGTAGTCGGGCAGGATCAGGTCGCCGAACTTGAGCTCCAGGTTGCACCGCTCGGCCACGGCCACGGTGTTGAGGAGCGCCTGCGGCAGCTCGCCGAAGAGGTCCCACATCTGCTGCCCGCTGCGGAACCAGAGCTCGCGGGAGCTCATCTGCATGCGGTTCGGATCGCTCTTGAGGCAACCGGTCTGGACGCAGAGGAGCAGGTCCTGCGGGTCGGCGTCGGTCGACTCCAGGTAGTGCACGTCGTTACTGGCGATCAGCGGGATGCCGGTCTCGCGGTGGATCTCGAGGATGGCCTCGTTGACCTGCGTCTGCTCGGGGGTGTGGTGGTCCATCAGCTCGAGGAAGAAGCTCTCGGGTCCGAAGATGTCGCGATACAGCAGGGCGGTGTCGACGGCGCGTTGGCGCTGCCCGTTGAGGATGAACTGGGGGATCTCGCCGCCCAGGCAGGCGCTCATGGCGATCAGCCCCTCGTGGTGCGCGGCGAGGAGATCGTGGTCCATGCGCGGCTTGTAGTAGAAGCCGTTGAGCCAGCTATCGGAGACGATCTTGAGCAGGTTCCGCCAGCCGGTGTCGTTTTCGGCCAGGAGGGTGAAGTGGCAGAGGTTCTTGGACCCGTCGCGGCCCGAGCGGGTGCGGTCGGCGCGGGTGCCCTCGGCCACGACGTAGGCCTCGACGCCGAGGATGGGCTTGACGCCGCTCTCCTGGCAGGCCTGGTAGAAGGGGATGGCGCCGTAGAGGTTGCCGTGGTCGGTGAGGGCGACGGCGGGCATGTCCCATTGCGCGGCTCGCTTGGCGACGGCGCCCGCGCGGCTGGCGCCGTCGAGGAGGCTGTATTCGGTGTGGAGGTGGAGGTGAACGAAATCGCGCTCGCCGGGCATGGCTGCTCCGCCGGGCGTGGCCGACTCCCGGAGGGTGGGGGGAAGGGGGGGGGACGGTCGTCCGAGGTCCCGTCCGGGCACCCCTCCTTGCCAAGGAGGGGGCAGGGGGAGGTCCAGTCCGCCTCCAGCTAACCCGGCGTCCACCCCCCTGCGTTGTGTGACCGCGGCCTGTACGGCGGACGGCACCGTCACCAAACCTCTTTGCCCACCGGCGGGCCCCAGTGCACCTCGCCGTGCAGATGCTCCGGCTTCATCCGTTAGAGCATCTCCTCCAGCGTCGGCCCCTCTTGTCCGGGACCGACCACCCGCAGGCCGGTCCGTCCAGCCTTGAGCTCGACCTCCGTGCCGTCCTGCCAGCCCAGTTCCCGCGCGACCTGCGCTGGGATGCGGACGGCCAGACGATGCCCCCAGCGGACCACTCGTGTCTTCATCGTTGATGCTCCGGTGGCCGTGCCCTCGCCGCCTGCCGGCCGTTGCCCGCTTGATGGACTGGACCTCCCCCTGCCCCCTCCTTGGCAAGGAGGGGGTGGCAGAGGCGGCCGCACGGAGGACCTGTGCGCGCTATCGCCAACGTTCGTTCCCCGGAGCCTCGCCATGCCCGCCGCCCTCCTCCTCTTCGCCACCGCCGTGCAGGCCGCGCCGCTCGAGTTGTTCGTCGCCACCACCGGCCGCGACACCTGGTCCGGCCGGCTCCCCGCCGCCAACGCCGCCCGCACCGACGGGCCGTTCGCCACGCCAGCCCACGCGCAGCAGGAGGTCCGCCGTCTCCTCGCCGCCGGGCAGCTCCCCGCGGGCGTCACCGTCAACCTCCGCGCCGGCACCTATGAGCTGAGTAAGCCGCTCACCCTCGGACCCGAGGATTCCGGCTCCGCCGACGCGCCGGTCGTCTGGCGCGGCTATCGCGACGAGCGGCCCGTGCTCACCGGCTCGCGGGTGGTCTCGGGCTTCCGCCCGTTCCGCGACGGCATCCTCCAGGCCGACCTCAAGGGCACCCCGCTCGCCGGCAAGGCCTTCCGCCAGCTCTTCTTCGGCGGCGAGCGGATGGTCATGGCCCGCTACCCGAACGTCGATCCCGCCGACCCGCACCGCGGCACCTGGGCGTTCGTCGCCGACTCCGACCCGGCTCCGGCCACCAACAACTCGGTCTCGGACAACGTCGCCCGCACCAAGGACCACTTCACCGCCACCCAGGACGTGATCAAGCCCGGCTGGGAGCACCTGGCGCGGGCCGAGGTGTGCATCCACCCGGCCTACGGCTGGGCCTGGAGCGTGGTGCCCGTCAAAGCCGCCGACCGCGCCACCGGCGTGGTCTCGCTCGGCAAGGACGTGGGCTACGGGATCATGGTCGGCGACCGCTACTTCGTCCGTGGTCTGCTCGCCGAGCTGGACGTGCCCGGCGAGTGGTACCTCGACCCCGACAGCGCCACGCTCTACTTCAAGCCGCCGGCCGACCTGGCCGCCGGCGAGGTGCGCGCGCCCGTCACCGACCGCCTGCTGGTGCTCGAGAAGGCGGCGCACGTGACTCTCCGCGGCTTCGACCTGGAGGCCTGCGACGGCGACGCGGTGCGGATCCAGGACTGCGAGTCGTGCCGCC
>JACPDV010000499.1 GCA_016183835.1 Armatimonadota bacterium | reverse complement strand
AGGCTGATCGAGCTGTACGCCCGCGGGCTGACCCTCGATGTGCTGGACGCGGGTCTGTGGGTGCGCCGGACGCAGGGCGCCAGCCCGGCCTTCATCAAGGAGCTGCTCCGCAAGTCGGCGCTCGTGGCGGCGATGCGTGGCGGCGACGGGTCGGACCTCCATGTCACCGACGCCGATCTGGACCAGGCGATCGGCGAGATGGTGCTCGGCGGCGGCGCGCTCACCCGCCGGCTGCTCGCCTTTGACGAGGACACGGCTGCCTGACCGCAGGGACCGCCAGGCGCTCGGCGAAACGGCCGGGCGCCCGGAGAGCCCGATGGTTTGGTCAGCCCTCGTTCGGCGCGCCCGCGAGCTGTCCAGCCGGTCGCTCGCGGTCACTCCCACGCCCGCCGCCTGGCGCGACTCGATCGCCCAGCGCCGCCGGCAGTGGCGCGAGATGCTCGGGCTCGACCCGCTGCCGCCGCGCACCGAGCTCCACGCCACCCAGACCGGCCTCCTCGAGCGCGGCTCGTACGTGATCGAGAAGCTGCACCTCCAGCCGGTGGCCGGGTGCTACCTCGCCGCCAACCTCTACCGCCCGAAGGACGTCGCCGAACCGCTCCCGGGCGTCGTCTACGTCTGCGGCCACTCGCCCGAGGGCAAGGCCTCCGCCTACCAGGCCCACGCGCGGTGGTTCGGCGAGCACGGGTACGTCTGCCTGATCCTCGACACCATCGAGATCGGCGAGTCCACGGGCGACCACCACGGCACTTACCACCGCGGGTGGTGGCAGTGGTACAGCCAGGGTTACTCGGCGGCCGGCGTGGAGGTGTGGTACGCCATGCGCGCCGCCGACTACCTGCAGAGCCGCGAGGATGTGGATGGGTCCCGGCTGGGGATCACCGGGCTGTCGGGCGGCGGGGCCGTGAGCTGGTTCACCGGCGCGGCGGACGACCGATTCGGCGTGGTGGCGCCGGCCTGCCAGACCGGGAGCATGGTGCAACACCTGGTCGACCGCACGCTGGATGGCCACTGCGACTGCGCCGTGTGGCCGAACGTGTACGGCTGGGACCTGGCCGACGTGGGCGCGCTGATCGCCCCGCGGGCGCTGATGGTTGCCTCGGCCACCGAAGACACGCTGTGGCGGCCGTGGTCCAACCGGGAGCTGCTGCTCCGCGTGCGGCGGCTCTACCGGCGGCTGGGGATCGAGGACCGGTTCGATGTGGTGGAGGACATCGGCCCCCACGGCTACACGGCGAAGCACCGGCTGGCACTCTTCTCGTGGTTCGAGCGGCACCTCAAAGACGCAGGTCAGGCCATCGACGACCTCGTGGACGAGCGGGAGCCGGTCGAGACGCTGCAGGTGTTCGCAGCCGGGAAGCCGCCGGAGGAGGACCGAACGCCCGACGTGCACCGGCTCCTCATCGCACTCCCGGAGCCGCCGCGGCCGGCCGACCGGGGCGGCTGGGAGGCGCACCAGCGCGAGGCGCTGGCGAAGCTGGACAGCACCACCTTCCGCCATATCCCGCGCGCCCGCGAACTGCCGTCGTGCGAGGCCGGCCCGCGCGGCTGGAACGAGCCGTGGAGCTACACGACGCTCGACTTCGAGACCGAACCGGGGCTGCGCTTGCGGGCGACGCTGGCGCTGCCGATCGAGGCTGTGGGGCCGGTGCCGGTGGTGGTGGCAGCCGTGCGGGCGTCGGCGCCCACGCCGGTGGTGGGGCAGGGCACAGGGCTCAGCGGCGTGCCGGCGGGGATGGGCTACGCGGCGGTGGAGGTGCGCGGGACGGGCAACACGGCGCTCGGCCCGGGCACCGAGTGGACCGCCCGGCGGGCCTACCCGCTGTTGGGGTGCTCACTGCCGGAACGGCGGACGCTCGACCTGCTGCGCGGGCTGGATGTGATCTGCGCGCAGGTGGGCGTGGGGCCGGTGTCGCTGTTCGGCACCGCGGAGACGGCGGCGACGGCGATCTACGCGGCGCTGCTGGATCCGCGGGTGGGGGAGGTGATCCTCCGCGAGCCGGTGACGACGCACTGGGACGGCGGGCCGGAGTTCTGCATGGTCTTGCAGGTGGGCGACCTGCCGCACAACGCCGCGCTGCTCTGGCCGCGGCGGGTGACATTCGTGGGGGCAATGCCGGAGGCGTACGAGTACGTGCGAGAGGTGTACACGGCGTGCGGCGGGGCGGAGCGGGTGCGGGTGGTCGGCTCGCTGCGGGAGTGGGCAGGGTGAGGGCCGTTGCGCGAGGTGACTCCGAGGGGTATCATCTGGTTGAGGGACCACCATGGACGCCGCGCTGAGGCTGAGGACGACCGTGCTGCCGGGGCATCGCGTGGAGTTCGTCGCTCCGGAGTTGGCGGAGGGCGGTGAAGTCGAGGTCATCGTGCTGGTGCCGGCGGCGAACGGTGCTCCAGGCGATCGGGCGCCCGGATTGCCGGCCGACGAGGAGGACAGCCTGATGCGGTTCGCCGGCTGCATCAGCGCGCCGTGGGCCGTGGGCCTGGACAACGACCAGATCGACGCTGACCTGGCCCGGGAGTATGGCTCCACCCATGAGGAGGACTACCCGTCGTGATGCTGGTGGACACCTCCGGGTGGATGTGCTTCCTCAACCAGGCCGAGCCCGTTCACGCCGAGGCGTACCGGTTGCTGTCGGAGCAGCGCTTGCGGCTCACCCACTCCTACGTCCTCGCCGAGTTGGTGGCACTCGCCCAGACGAGGCGCTTCCGGCGGGACTTGGTGCTTGGGCTCAGCCACGACCTGCTAGACAACCCGCGGGTTGAAGTCGTCTTCGTCGACGAGTCCCTCCACCGCCGCGCCCTCGACCTCCTCGTCCAGCGCCCCGACAAGTCCTACTCCCTCTGCGACGCCGTCAGCTTCGTCCTCATGCGCGACCGTTCCGTCACCGACGCGCTAACCACCGACCTGCACTTCGAGCAAGAGGGCTTCACGAGGCTGCTCGAGGCCTGAGCCCGCGGAAGGTGTCGCCTGCACCGTGCCGTAGCTCCTCGCCGCCGTCCCGGCCGCGGTTGCGGCTGCCCCGGGCCGGAGGAGAAGCCAGGTGGAGAAGGTCCGGATCGCCATGATCGGCGCCGGGGGCATGGCCCAGCGCGTGCACTACCCGTCGCTCGCCTCCTTCGACGACGTCGAGATCGCCGGCGTGTGCGACCTCGACGCCACACGGCTGAACACCGTCGCCGAGCAGTACCACATCGAGCGGCGGTACAGCGACTACCGGAAGATGGTCGAGGAGATCGCCCCGGACGGCGTGTACGTCATCGGCCAGCCGCACCTGATGTACGACATCTGGACCTGGTGCCTCGAGCACGGGCTGAACCTGTGCATCGAGAAGCCGATGGGCATCACCATCCACCAGGCGCGCTCGCTGGTCTGGCTGGCGGAGGAGAAGGGCTGCATCACGCAGGTCAGCCTGCAGCGCCGCGCCTGCCCGCTGCTGGTCATGCTCCGCAACAAGTGCCTCGAGCGCGGGCCCATCGTCCACGCCGTGTGCCGGTTCTACAAGTGCATGCTGTCCGCCGACACCAGCGCGCGGGGGCACATGATGGACGATGGTGTGCACGCGATCGACACCCTCCGCTGGCTCTGCGGCGGCGAGGTGATCGGCATCCAGAGCATCTGCCGGCGCGTCGGCACGCCCGATGTCAACTTCATCTCGGCGCTGCTCGAGTTCGACAACGGCGCCGTGGCGGTCCTGCTCAACTCGTGGAGCAGTGGCAAGCGGATCTTCGATTGCGAGCTGCACGCGCCCACCATCTACGCCCAGGCGGACCTGGAGGGCAAGGCCTACCTCTACGCCGACGGCGACGTGAACGGCGTCGAGTACGACACCACCGAGGTGGCGGGGAGCACGGAGTTCTACGTCCACGGCGGGTTCCGGGCGAAGAACCGGCAGTTCATCGACGCGCTGAAGGCGGGCACGCAGCCGGACGGTTGCTTTGCCGACGCGGTGAAGACGATGGAGGTGGCGGAGACGATCCTGGCGCAGGCGTTGATGGAGGGGAGGTGAGGGCCAGGGCGGCGGGAGCTGGTATAATGGGGGCGGAGGCCGTTGTGGGCCGGCAGCGAGGTGGAGAGGATGAAGCTCAAAGTGGTCGTGCACGACGCCGAGGAGGGCGGGTTCTGGGCGGAGGTGCCGGCGCTCCCCGGTTGCCTGACGCAAGGCGAGACCTTCGAGGAACTGGTCCAGAACCTCTATGACGCTGTCGAGCTGTGGCTGGACGCAGAAGTCGACGCCCAAGCGCTGTCCGTCGAGGGAGCCCGGGTCTTGGACATCGCCGTATGAAGTCAGTGACCGGTGAAGACTTGTGCAGGGCCGTGAGCGACGAGGATGGGTCCTGCTGCGAATCAGCAGCAGCCACCATGTTTACGCCAAAGCTGGGCAGCGCTATCGAGTGGTCATACCAGTGCACGCGGGGCAGCCGCTGAAGCGCGGCATCCAGGCAAAGCTCATGAAACTGGCCGGTGTGCTGGACGACGATCTGTGAGGCCGGCCGCTTGGTAGTGACTGCGAGCTGGCCGGAGGTGAGTGGCCCGCTCCAGCCAACTACCCGCTGAGGTCGGTCGTGCCGTACCGGGAGCCGTTGCGTGCGCTGTCGCTGTCAGCTTGCAGTCGTTCTCGTCGCACTCGCCGCCGCTTCCGCCGATCCGCCCTACTACCACCGCGAGGGCGACTGGGTCAGCACCCACCTCGCCGCCCGCGAGGCCCTGACCCGGTTTGAGGCCGACGAGGCCGCCGGCGCCGCGCGGAACGCCGACCTCGTGCTCGGCCCGTGGTGGTCCATCGGGCCGTTCGTTGCGCCGAAGGGCGAGTCCGCGTTCGCCATCGCCTGCCCGCCCGAGTCCGAGGTCGACCTTGCCCGGGCGTACAACGACGGCAAGCTCCGCTGGGTCGAGCGCGGCGCCTGGGCCGACGGCGAAGTCCACGACCTGCCCTCGGGTGACTATTCGTCCACCTACCTCCACCGCACCATCATCGCCAAGGCCGCCGGGCCGCTCACGGTCTACCTGGGCAGCGACGACGGCTGCGAGCTGTTCCTCAACGGGCAGAAGGTGCTCTCGCAGGACGTGCCGCGCGGCTGCGCACCCAACCAGGTCACGCTCAAGCTCGACCTGCGCGCCGGTGAGAACCGGCTGCTCTACAAGATCGTCAACATCACCGGCGGGTACGCCTTCTACTTCTCGACCGAAGCCGACCCCGGCGACATCGGTGGCAAGCGGCGGGCCGAGCTGTGGGACCTGCTGGCCCGCGACTTTGCCGCCGACGCCGAGGCCATGGGCTGGGAGCGCGAGGACGGGATCTGGAGCGAGGACTGGCCCGCCGGCGACCGTGAGGCCCTGGCCAAGCGCTACTCGGCAGCCACCCGCGGCGCTGCGTGGCAGGCACTGGCGGCCAAGGCAGAGGGCTACGCGGGGCCATCGCCGACCTCCGCGACACGTTCGGCGCGCGCTACCCGAAGGCGGACGAGTACCTGCGGCGGCTGGAGGCGCTGAAGGGCGGCGCGGACTCGGCCGTGACCCTGGTCAGCGGCGGCGACCCGGCCGCGCTGCCCGCCGCGCGGCGGGCCGTGGACGAGCTGACCGCGCTGCGGCGCGAGGCACTCCTGGCCAATCCACTGCTCGACTTCGACCGGCTCCTGACCGTGCGCCGGCGTGGCTTCGTGGGCCTCCCACAGAACTGGCAGGGAAACTCCAGCATCCCCGGCACCGGCTACGACAACGAGCTGTGCTACCTGGATCCCCGCCGGCCGGACGATCCGCCGGTCACGCTTTACAAGCCGCCCGGCGGCCGATTCGTTGGCGATCTCGACCTGCACTGGGATGCCACGCGCCTCCTCTTCTCGATGCCCGACGAGCGCGGGCGCTGGCAGGTCAACGAGATCCGGCTCGACGGCAGCGGCTTGCGGCCGGTAACCTCCGGCGACCAGCCGGACGTGAGCAGCTTCGACGCCTGCTACCTGCCCGACGGCCGGATCGTCTTCTGCTCCACCGCCTGCTTCCAGGGCGTGCCGTGTGTCGGCGGCGGCGACGCCGTGTCGCTGCTCTACCTCCTCGACCCGGCCACCGGCAAGGTCCGCCAGCTCACCTTCGACCAGGACCACTCCTGGGACCCGTTCGTCCTGCCCACCGGGCGGGTGCTCTACGGGCGGTGGGAGTACAGCGACATCCCGCACTACTTCAGCCGCCTGGTGATGAGCATGAACCCGGACGGCACGGCGCAGAGCGAGTACTACGGCAGCAACTCCTACTGGCCGAACTCGCTGTTCTACTGCCGGCCGGTGCCGGGCAGCCCGACCGAGTTCGTCGGCGTCGTGTCGGGCCACCATGGCGAGCGGCGAGCCGGCGAGCTGGTCCTCTTCGACACCGCCAAGGGCCGGCGCGAGGCCGCAGGCGTGGTGCAGCGCATCCCGGGGCGCGGCAAGCCGGTGCCGGCCACCATCGAAGACCAGCTCGTGGCCGCCTCGTGGCCGAAGTTCCTCCACCCGTGGCCGCTCAGCGAGAAGTACTTCCTGGTCGCCTGCAGGCCGAGCGAGAACGCAGACTGGGGCATCTACCTGGCGGACGTGTTCGACAACCTGGTGCTGCTGCACGGTGAGCCGGACACCGCCTTCCTGGAGCCGGTGCCGGTGCTCCCACGTCCGGCGCCGCCGGTGATCGTCGACAAGGTGCAGCCGCAGCGGCGCGACGCCGTGGTCTACGTGGAGGACGTCTACGCCGGCGGCGGGCTCGACGGCGTGCCACGCGGGACGGTCAAACGTCTGCGCGTCTTCGAAGACCACTACACCTACAACCAGATGGGCGGTCACATCCACGTCGGCGTGGACGGGCCGTGGGACGTGAAGCGCATCCTCGGCACCGTGCCGGTGGCGGCCGACGGCTCGGCCATCTTCCGCGTGCCGGCCAACACGCCGGTCACCGTGCAGCCGCTCGATGCCGAGGGCCGCGCCGTGCAGCTCATGCGGAGCTGGCTGACCGCCATGCCCGGCGAGACCCTCTCCTGCATCGGCTGCCACGAGCGGCGCAATGATGCGCCCACCAACAAGCTCACCGCTTCCTCCCGCCGCTCGCCCGACGACATCACGCCGTGGCACGGGCCGGCCCGCGGGTTCAGCTTCCGCCGGGAGGTGCAGCCGGTGCTCGACCGCTACTGCGTCCCCTGCCACGACGGCCAGCACGCCGCGCCGGACCTGCGCGACGACGGCAAGTCGGTGGGATGGGGCGGGTTCGTGCCGTCCTACCTGGCGCTGCACCCCTTCGTTCGGCGGCCCGGGCCGGAGAGCGACTACCACCTCCTCACCCCACTCGAGTTCCATGCCGGCACCAGCGAGCTGGTGCAGAGGTTGCGCAAGGGGCACCACGGCGTCCAGCTCGACGCCGAGGCCTGGGACCGGCTCTACACCTGGATCGACCTCAATGTGCCTTGCCACGGCACTTGGCACGAACACCGCGACATCCCCGCCAACTTCGCCGCTCGGCGACGGGAGCTGCGGCTGCTGTACGCCAACGTGGCCGACGATCCCGAGGCGATCCCGGACACGCCGCCGGTTGAGTCAGCACCGGTGAAGCCCACCGAACCGCAGCTCGACCGGCGTGCGGCTCAGGCGGAGGGCTGGCCCTTCGACGCCGCAGAGGCGCAGCGCCGGCAGGCTGCGGTGGGGGCGCACCAGGTCACGGTGGAGGCGGGCGGAGTCAGCCTGGCGCTCGTTCGAGCGCCCGCCGGGACGTTCGTGATGGGCGATCCGCAGGGCGAGGCCGATGAGCTGCCGGCCCATGCGGTGCAGGTCGCCGCGTCGTTCTGGGTCGGCCGCTGCGAGGTGACCAACGAGCAGTTCGCCCGGTTCGATCCGGCGCACGACAGCCGCTACATCAGCGAGACCAACAAGGACCAGACGCGGCGCGGGATCCCGGTGAACGGGCCGCGGCAGCCGGTGGTCCGGGTGTCGTGGAGCGAGGCGCGCGCCTTCTGCCGCTGGCTCTCCGCCCGGCTCGGCGCGCGGGTGGACCTGCCGACCGAGGTGCAGTGGGAGTACGCGTGCCGCGCCGGCTCCGACACGCCGCTCTGGTTCGGCGGCGTGGACACCGACTTCGCGCCGTTCGGCAACCTTGCCGACGCGTCGCTCGCCGGCCTGGCGCGGGGCGACTCCCCGAAATGGGCGCCGCGCGACGGGCGTTTCAACGACGGCGCGCTGGTCACCGGCGACGTGGGGCGCTACCGGCCGAACGCCTGGGGCCTGTGCGACATGGCCGGGAACGCCGCGGAGTGGACCCGGTCGCGCTACCGGCCTTACCCGGCGCAGGACGATACCGGTGTCGGCGAGCGCGTGGTGCGAGGCGGTTCGTGGTACGATCGGCCGGGACGCTGCCGCTCGGCGTTTCGGTTGGGCTACCCGGAGTGGCAGCGGGTCTACAACGTCGGGTTCCGGGTGGTGGTCGAGGGCGACCTGCCGGAGGAGAAGCAATGAGACTGCCCCAGTCGGGCAGGCATGCCGAGGCCGTAGGGGCGACCCCTGTGGTCGCCCGTTCTGGGCCGGCGACCGGCGTGGCAGCCGGACGCGGGCGACCACAAGGGTCGCCCCTACGGTGGTGTGCGACGCTGGCAGGCTGCTCGGCGGTGATGCACCTTGTTTCGGCGGGCGTCACAGACGACACCACCGGCCTCTGGGCCGCCTGGGACGCCGCGCGTGCCGCCGCCCGGCAGCAGCTCGAGCTGGGTCGCTGGTGGTACGTGGGGCCGTTCGACCACACCGACGGCAAGGGCTTCGAGACCGCCTACCCACCCGAATCCGGCGTGGACCTGAAGGCGCGGTACCCGGGCAAGGCCGGGAAGACGCTGCGCTGGCAGAGCGGCGAGCGCTTCCGCGACGGCGAGGACAACTCGCTCCGCATCTTCGGCGACGATGACTGGATTGCGGTCTACCTCTACCGCACCATCACCAGCCCGGTGGCCCGGCGGCTGCCGGTGCTGCTGGGCAGCGACGACACGCTCACCGTCTGGCTCAACGGCAAGAAGCTGCTGGCCCACAACACGAGCCGCGCGTGCCGGCTGGGCGACGAGTCGCTCACCCTCGACCTCAAGGCCGGCGAGAACCAGCTTCTGCTCAAGGTCTGCCAGGGCGCCGGGCCGTCGGGTTTCGCCTTCGCCATGGACGTGCAGAGCGACGCGCTGGTGGAGGGCATCGCTCGTGACTGGCCGGAGCAGCTCCAGGGCTTCCTGGCTGAGCTCGACTGGCTGCGCCAGGACAAGCTCGACGGCCCTGAGCCCGACTGGCGCGCCGGGCTGGCGAAGGCGCTCGCGCTCGCGCGGGCCACGGCGCCGCTGGTCGAGGACGCGGGCTATGAGGACGCTTTGCGCGGGATCGAGGCTGCCGCGAAGGAGCCCGCAGCGGACCTGCGCGGGCTCTACCTCCAGGCGCGTCACCTCAGGCGGGCGGCCCTGTTGCGCCGGCCGGAATGCGACTTCACCGACCTGCTCCTCGAGTTGCGCCCGCCGCCGCTCTACAGCCACATGGGCGACCAGTACCTGGGCCGCCACAGCCGGCCCGGGCCGGGGCTGACACGGCTCCACGACTGGCGCGGCAAGCCCACCGCCGAGTATCTGCTGAGGGGCAAGCTGCCGTCCGGCTCAGTGCTCCACCCCGACCTGTCGCCCGACGGTCGCCGGGTGCTCTTCTCCTACTGCGACCACACGCCGGCCAACCCGGAGCAGCGCGCCTTCTTCATCTGGGAGCTCGACCTGGCCACCGGCAAGCCGCGGCAGCTCACCCACGACCCCGACCCGCCGGGCGCGCCGCGCGAGCACGGCATGCAGGTGGAGGACTTCGACCCCTGCTACCTGCCGGACGGCGGGGTCGTCTTCGTCTCCACGCGCAATCGCGGCTTCGGGCGCTGCCACGGTGGGCGCTACGTGCCGGCCTACGTGATGTACCGGGTCGAAGGCGACGGCTCGGGCCTGCGCCGCCTGAGCTTCGGCGAGGCCAATGAGTGGGATCCCAGCGTGCTGCCGAACGGCCGCCTGGTGTACTGCCGGTGGGACTACATCAACCGCCACGACACGCTCTTCCAGAGCCTCTGGAGCAGCCGGCCCGACGGCTCCGTGGTGGAGCACTACTACGGCAACTACACCGTCAACCCGTGCATGATCAGCGAGGCGCGGGCGATCCCCGGCACCGACCGGGTGGTCGCCACCGCCACCGCGCACCACAGCTACAGCGCCGGCTCGCTGGTGCTCGTGGATCCCTCCAAAGGGCAGGACGGGCAGGCGCCCATCGAGCGGCTCACCCCCGAGGTGCCTTTCCCCGAGACCGAGGGTTGGTCGTCCGTCGGCACTTACGCCACGCCCACTCCGCTCTCGGCGGACCTGTACCTGGCGGCGTTCTCGCCTTGGCCGCACGTGGTGCAGGGCAACGTGCAGCGGGCCAATGCGTACGGCATCTACCTCGTGGACCGCCGCGGCGGGCGCGAGCTGATCTTCCGCGACCCCGCGGTGTCGGCCTTCACGCCGCTGCCGCTCCGCGCGCGCCCGGCGCCGCCGGCCCTCCCCTCGACGCTGGTCAAGGGCCGGCACGACGGCACCTTTTTCGTGCAGGACGTGTACCGCAGCACCGAGCCGATCCCGCCCGGGAGCGTGAAGCGCCTGCGCGTGGTGGAGCTCTTGCCCCAGCCGACCGCCTCCGTGGCCTCGCGCAGCCGGGCGGAGGACGAGATCGCCAAGCGCGTGCTGGGCAGCGTGCCGGTGAACGACGACGGCTCGGTGGCGTTCCGCGCGCCCGCCGAGACTCCGCTGCTCCTGCAATTGGTGGACGAGCACGACCAGGCGGTGATGAGCATGCGCTCGCAGGTCTACCTCCAGGCGGGCGAGACCAGCGGCTGCATCGGCTGTCACGAGCCGCGCAACGGCACGCCGCCGCCCGCGGCCGCGCGCGCCACCGTGGTCCGCGATCTGGAGCCGCCCGCCGGGCCGCGCTACGCCGGCGGATTCAGCTTTGCCCGCTCGGTGCAGCCCGTGCTCGATCGTTACTGCCTCGGCTGCCACGGGCTCGACCGCACCGACGCCGGGCTCAGCCTGCTCGGCACGCCGACCGGTCAGTTCAGCACCGCCTACGACAGCCTGCTAAGCCGGCCCGGGCTGGTGGCCCTGGCGCAGCGCAACGAGGAGACCTGGCGCAGTCGCCCAGGCGACTACGGCGCGCGCGCCGGGAAGCTGGCCGGGCTACTGCTCCGCGGGCGCGCTGAGCACACGCGGCTCGATGCGGCCAGCCGGCAGCGCGTGACGACGTGGCTCGACCTCAATGCGCAGTTCTACGGCGACTACGCCTTCCAGCGGGCCGAGCGCAGGGCGCCGAGCGAAGACGGGCTGAAGGCGCTCCGTGCCGAGCTGCGAAAGACCTGCGCGAGCTGCCACCGGTCGTTGCCCGACCAGCCGGCGGCCGCGCTGGTGAACGTTGCCATCCCGCCCGAGAGCCGCGTGCTCCAGGCGCCGTTGGCGGAGTCGGCCGGCGGCTGGGGGCAGTGCCGGCAGGGCTGGCCCGACACCGCCGCCGCGGGTTACCGGGCACTCTACAACCTGGTCCTGGCGGCCACCGGGCCGGCCGGGGAGGAGTGACGATGCGACGTTGCCTGTGCCTGCTGCTGCTCGCCGCGGCCGCGCAGGCGGGGAATTGGACGTTGAAGCAGAAGTCGGTGGTGACGGACTTCGAGGTGCCCGAGTGTGTGGTGGTCGACGCGGCCACCGGAGCGGCCTACGTGTCGAACATCCAGGCCGCCGAGGGCGGCTACTGGAGCGACGACGGGCTGGCCTTCCTCTCCAAGCTCAAGCCCGGCGGCGTGCTCGACCTGCTGAAGTGGAAGCAGCACGCGGCCGCCGCGCCGCTCAACGCGCCGAAGGGCATGTGCATCGTGGACCGCGTGCTCTACGTGGCGGACAACAACGTCGTGCGGCGGTACGACCTGAAGACCGGCAACTCCCGGCCCGCGCTCACCGACGCGCGTTGGAAACAGCTCAACGATCTGGCAAGCGATGGGCACACCGCCTTCGTCTCGGACACGGCCACCGGCCAGATCTGGAAGCTGGCCAACCCGGCCAACCAGCTCGTCACCACGCTGCCGAGCGCGAACGGGATCACCTTCTCCGGCGCGAAGATGTACGCGGTGAGCTGGGACAACCACGAGGTCTACGAACTGAACCCGGCCGGTGGAGCGAAGCCGAAGCCGTT
>JACPDV010000498.1 GCA_016183835.1 Armatimonadota bacterium | reverse complement strand
GAGCCACTCGGGGATGGGCGCCTGCAGCGTGTGGTGCGCGCCGATGGGCGCGTAGAAGATGGCAATCGTCCAGAATCCGACGAGCGAGAGAAGGTGCGAGTGGATGGGCTTGCGCACCAGCCTGGGGAGCAGGTAGTAGGTGGCGCCGATGCCCATCGTGGTGAACCACAAGCCGAGCGTGTTGTGCCCGTAGAACCAGCCGACGATGGCATCGTTGAGGCCGTTGACAGCGAAGAAGGTGCGGTTGCCGAGGAGGTAGATGATGGGGTACCAGCAGACCGTGCCGGCGAAGTACCACAGCGAGACGTACATCAGCGGCTCGTGCCGGTTGACGATGGTGCCCAGCACCAGGAACATGAGGATGAACAGCGCGATGATCACCAGGTAGTCGAGCGGCCAGACCAGCTCGGCGTACTCCTTGCCCTCGGTCATGCCGTTGAGGAGGCTGACGACGCCCAGGACGATCAGCGCGTTCCAGGCCCAGGCCAGGAAGTTCGCCAAGCGCTCGGAGATCAGCGGCCGCTTGCAGAGCCGGGGGACGATGTAGAGGCAGGAGCCCACCTGGGCCATCGAAACCCAGCCGAAGAGCACCACGTTGACGTGGACCGGCCGCAGCTTGCCGAAGCTGAGGGCCGGCACGCCCGCCATGGTGTCGGGCCAGATGAAGAAGAGCGAGGTGATCAGCCCGACAGCCGTCGCAAACACGAACCAGAAGCAGGCGCTGAGCCAGAACGTCACGGCCGCACTGTCGGGCTCGTCACTGAGAAGGTGTTTGAGCATGCAACCGGCCTCACGTCCCAAGCCAAACCGCAGTTTGTCTCGCCGCCGCCGGAGCGTAAAGGCGAGACTTCGGCCCCGCGGGGATCGGGCCGGAGGAGGCCCCGGCGCTACGACACCCCGGCCAGGTCGAACAGCAGGTCGAGGGAAGCCTTGGTCTTCTCCGCGGCCGCCCGGTCCTCCATCTCGCGCAGCTCCTGGTTGAACGGCTCCACGATCACCGGACCATCGTAGCCCATCCGCGCCAGGTGGCGCATGAAGCAGGCCAGGTCGATCACCCCCGTGGCCCCCGGCAGACAGCGCACGTTGTCCACCTGCTCGTCGATGGGCACCCCCGGCGGCGCATCGTTGACGTGCACCACCACCACCTGCTCGTTGCTCAGGCCGGCCAGTTGCGCCTCCGTGCCGTGCGCCGTGTACCAGTGCCAGGCGTCGAGCAACAGCCCCACGTTCGGCCCGATCTCAGCGCACAGCTCGAGCATGGTGGGCAGCTCGTGCACAAACTCGTGCGGATGCCCCTGCCGGAGCGTCTTCGGCCCGATGAACTCCAGCCCCAGGGTGCAGTCGTGCTCGGCCAAGACGGCGGCAATGGGCCCGAAGCGGTCGACGTGGAACTTCCAGTTGGCTTGGTAGGCCAGCTCGTCGGAATACGGCGGCACCCAGGTGCAGACGCGCGTGGCGCCCACGGCCCGCCCGGCCGCCGCCAGGCGGTGCAGCGCCGTCAGCCCGGCGTCGAACTCCTCCTGGCTCCCGCGCCAGTTCACCGGCACGCCCCACGGCCCCATTTGCAGGCCGCGCTCGCTGTACAGCCCCTGGAACCGCGAGCCCTCGCCCTGGTCCACCATCTCGGCGGCCTTGCCGATGGGCGTGTCCACGCCCTCGAAGCCGATCTCGGCTGCCAGCTCGAGCCCTTCCTCAAACCCCACGTTGACCCCGATGGCCCCCCAACTCGCGTTCCGGAACACCTGGCAACTCCTTTCGCCGGCCGAAGCCGCGCCGCGCCATAGTCTCTCGTTCGCCGCCCCGAACGTCGCTCCTCCGCCTCAACGATTCCCGATCCGAGTCGGCCCGTTCATCCTCGTCTTATCCCTCCGGCCGGCGCGCGATGGCGAACAGGCCCTGCGCCGGCCACGGCAGCACGCGGTCGACGTGCCGCAGGAGCGGGACGAGCGTGTCGCAGATCTTGAGCTGCACCCGCCCGAACCCGCGCCGTCCCAACCGCCCGTTCAGCCACCACGCCGGCGTGGAGAAGCGGCCGAACCCGAAAGTCTGCTCCAGCGTCAGCCCCGCCTCCTCCAGCTCGCGCGCCAGTTGGCCCACCTCATAGCGGCAGCGATGGCCCAGTGACTCGTCGAGCGTGTTGTACAGCCACGGCCACTGCGGGACATAGAGGATCACCCGGCCACCCGGCGCCAGCGCGCGGTGCAGGCTGCGCAGCGCGGCCACCGGGTCCGCGGCGTGCTCCAAGACGCTGAGACAGAGCACCGTGTCGAACTGCCCCTCCAGCTCGTCGAACCCGCTCGGATCCTCGAGGTCCAGCGCCCGGACCTCGAAGTACGGCCGGGTCGCCGCGGTGGAGCGGAGGTAGTCGAGGTAGACCGGGTTGACGTCGGTCGCCACATAGCGGTCTCGCGGCACGAACAGCTCGGTCATGGTGCCGATCCCCGCGCCGATCTCGAGCACCCGCGAGCCCAGGTGCGGGGCCGCCATGTCGGCCATCCAGCGGTTGAGCTGCCGGGCACGGGAAAGGCTCTGGAGGATGTGCGCGCCGTAGTCGTCGGCGGCGAACACGTCGTCGATGGCCCAATACTTGAGGATGGTGCAGAGCGCCTTCAGCCCGTCGCCGAAGCCGATCTTCTTGCCCTCGTAGTAGGTCCGGCCGAGGTAGCTGATGGGCACCTCGAACACGCGGCAGCCGCGCTTGGCCACCTTAGCGGTGAGCTCCGGCTCGATCCCGAAGTCGTTGGAGCGAAGCGGGATGCTCTTGAGCAGGATCGCCCGGAAGGCCTTGTAGCCGGTCTCCATGTCGGTCAGGTCGAGGTCGGTGAAGAGGTTGCTGAGGGAAGTGAGGAGCCGGTTGATCAGCGAGTGGCGGAAGTAGAGCACTCTGCGGCGGTCGCGGGGGAGGTAGCGGGAGCCATAGACCACGTCGGCACCGTCTTCGAGGAACGGCCGGAGCATCACAGCGTAGTCGCGCGGGTCGTATTCGAGGTCGGCGTCCTGGAAGAGGATCACGTCGCCGGTGGCGGCGGCGATGCCGGTGCGCAGGGCGGCGCCCTTGGCCTGGGTGGTCGCGTGCTCGAGGTAGACGAGCTGTTCCGGCTGCGCTGCGGCCAACTCGCGGAGGATGGCGCGCGTGCCGTCGGACGAGCCGTCGTCCACCACGATCACCTCGATCCCGTCCACGCCGGGCGGGCGGGCGGCCAGGACGCGGCGCAGCAGCTCGGCGACGAGGAACCGCTCATTGTAGACGGGGACCACCACCGACAGCTTCAAGGGCTCAGCTCTCCCCGGCTCCGCGCGGGCGGCGAGGCCGTGGCGGATCTTACCATGCCGCGGAGGGTGAGCGGAGCGGGATCTGCCGTCAGCCGGAGATCGCCGGTAGGGGCGACCGGCAGGTC
>JACPDV010000533.1 GCA_016183835.1 Armatimonadota bacterium | reverse complement strand
CGCGACATGGTGCGCGTGCTCCGGCAGCGCTGGCCGGCGGTGCGGATCCTGTTGGTCGACGCGGTGGTCCAGGGCGACGAGGCGGCGCCGAGCCTCTGCCACGCCCTGGCCGCGGTGAACCGGCTGACGGATGTGGACGTGATCCTCTTCGGCCGCGGCGGCGGGAGCCTCGAGGACCTGTGGGCGTTCAACGAGGAGGCGGTGGCGCGGGCCATCCACACCAGCCGGATCCCGGTGGTCTCGGCGGTGGGACACGAGAGCGACGTGACCATCGCCGACCTGGTGGCGGACGCGCGGGCCAGCACGCCGACGCACGCCGCGGAGCTGGCGGTGCCCGACCGGGTCGAGACCGAGCGGCACCTGACGCACCTCGAGCGGCGGCTGGCGGGGCTCCTCGAACGGCGGCTCGAGGCGGCCCGCGCGTGGCTGCGGGGCATCACGCTGCGGCGGGTGTTCACCGCGCCGGGGAGCCTGCTGGAGCAGCGGGCGCAGCGGATCGACGATCTCGACGGGCGGATGGCGCGGGCGCTGGCGGTCCGCGCCGAGCGGGCGCGGCAGCGGCTGGCCGGCCTGTCGCAGACACTGGCGGCGCTCGACCCCACGGCCGTCCTCTCGCGCGGCTATGCCATCTTCACCCGCGAAGTGGACGGTGCGGTGGTGACCCAGCCGGCGGATATGCCGGCGGGCAGCGAGGGCACGGTGAGAGTGGCAGGTGGCGCGGTACCGGTGGTCGCCAGATAGAGACCTGCTTCGCATCAGTTGGTGAGGTGTGGCACTGGCAGCTTGCTGCCAGTGTCGGTCGGCTGGTGTCGGCACTGGCGGACAAGCCGCCAGTGGCACCCGGCAGCCCTCACCCCAACCCTCTCCCGGCGGGAGAGGGGGTCAGAGAGGTGGCGTGTTGAGCGAAGGCAAGCTGACGGACGAGGAGCTGGCGGCGCTGTCGTTCGAGGAGGCGCAGGCGCGGCTCGAGGCGGTGGTGGCGGAGCTGGAGAGCGGGCAGCTCACGCTCGATCGTTCGCTGGCGCTGTATGAGCTGGGTCTGCAGTTGCGCGAGCACTGCCGCGCCCGGCTGGAGGCGGCGGAGGGCGCGCTGGAGCGGCTCCGCGAACTGCCCGACGGCAGCCTGGCGAGCGAGGAGACCGAGTGATGGACGTCGCCGCGCACCTGGCCGCCCGGGCCGCCGAAGTGGAGGCCGCCCTCGACCGGTTGCTGCCGCCCGGCGAGACCTCGCCGCCGCAGCTCCACCAGGCCATGCGCTACAGTCTGGAGGCCGGCGGGAAGCGGCTGCGGCCGGCGCTGGTGCTCGACGCCTGCGCGTGCGCCGGCGGCGATCCGGACACCGCGCTTCCCACCGCCTGTGCGCTGGAGTGCATCCACACCTACTCCCTGATCCACGACGATCTGCCGTGCATGGACGACGACGACCTGCGCCGCGGCCGGCCATCGTGCCACAAGCAGTTCGACGAGGCCACCGCGCTCCTGGCCGGGGACGCGTTGCTGACGCTGGCGTTCGGGCTGGTCGCCGGCAACCTGGGCGAGGACGGCGTCACCGCCGGGCAGGTGGTGCGCGTGACTGCCGAGGTGGCCGAGGCGGCTGGCACGCCGGGGATGGTGGGCGGGCAGATGCTCGACCTGCTGGGCGAAGGTCAGCCGCCCACCGCCGAGCTGGTGGAGGCCATCCACCTGCGCAAGACCACGGCCCTCCTGCGCGCCGCCGTGCGCTGCGGCGCGATCCTCGGCGGCGCGGGCGACGCAGAGTTCGAGGCGCTGTCGGCGTACGGTCGCAACCTGGGCCTTGCGTTTCAGATTGTGGACGACATCCTGGACATCGTGGGCGACGAGGCGGCCCTGGGGAAGCCGGTGGGGAGCGATGTGGGGTTGGCCAAAGCCACCTGGCCGGCGGTGCACGGGCTGGACGAGTCGCGACGCTATGCGCACGCGCTGATCGCGGAGGCGCAGCGGTCGCTGGACGGGTTTGGCGCCGAAGCGGAGCCGCTCCGGGCGTTGGCGGCGTTTGTCGAAGAGCGGCAGTCGTAGGGGCGGGCATCGACTCCGGCACGCGGGTGGGTGCCCAGGGAAGGATAACGACGATGCGAACGCCGAAGCCGTTGCTGGACCGGATCACCGGCCCGCACGACCTCAAGGCCCTCAGCCTGACGCAGCTCAAGGAGCTGTGTCAGGAGATCCGGCAGGATATCATCGAGGTCATCCCCGGCCTCCCGTGCGGCGGGCACTTCGGCGCCAACCTCGGCTCGGTCGAGCTGACCGTGGCGCTGCACTACCTCTTCGACACCACCCGCGACCGGCTCGTCTGGGACGTGGGGCACCAAGCCTATCCCCACAAGATGCTCACCGGCCGCGCCGACCGGCTCGCCACCATCCGGCAGAAGAGCGGGCTCGCGCCGTTCTGCAAGGTGGCCGAGAGCGAGCACGACCACTTCGGCGCCGGGCACGGCGGCACCAGCATCAGCGCCGCCGTGGGCTACGCCGTGGCGCGCGATCTGGCCGGGCAGGACCACCAGTGCATCGCCGTGATCGGCGACGGCTCGCTCACCGCCGGAATGGCCTTCGAGGGGCTCGACCACGGCGGCGACCTGAAGACCGGCCTGATCGTGGTGGTCAACGACAACGGCATGGGCATTTCGCCCAACGTCGGCGCGCTGTCGTCCTACCTGACCCAGATCCGCGTGGGCAAGAGCTTCAACTACCTCCGCGAGCACATCCAGCAGCTCTTCCACCACCTCCCCCTGGGCGACGAGTTCATCGAGGGGCTGGAGCGGCTCGACCAATCCATGCGCCACGCGGTGCTGCCGCAGATCTACTTCGAGGACCTGGGCTTCGAGTACCTCGGGCCGGTGGACGGGCATCACCTGGAGGCGGTGATCGCCACGCTGCGCTACGCCGCCGCGGCGCGCAAGCCGGTGGTGGTCCACGCGCTGACCGACAAGGGCAAGGGCTTCCCCGAGGCCGAGGCCGACCCGGGCCGCCTGCACGCCGTCAAGCCCGCCACCACCGGGCCGAAGAAGCCGGCCTACACCGACGTCTTCGTCAGGGTCTTCGACGAGCTGGCGGAGCGCGACGAGCGCGTGGTAGGCGTCACCGCGGCGATGCTCGAGGGCACCGGGCTGGCGAAGCTGACCGGCAAGTACCCCACGCGGATCCTCGACGTGGGCATGGCCGAGCAGCACGCGGTGACCCTCTCCGCCGCGATGGCGCTGGCCGGCCGGCGGCCGGTGGCGGCGATCTACTCCACCTTCCTCCAGCGCGGCTACGACCAGGTGCTCCACGACGTGTGCATCCACCGCGCGCCGGTGATCTTCGCCCTCGACCGCGCCGGCTGCGTGGGCAACGACGGGCCGACCCACCAGGGCCTGTTCGACCTGTCGAGATGCGCGACATGATGCACACCGCGCTGGCCTACACCGATGGCGAGCAGGGCGGCCCCATCGCGTTGCGCTACCCGCGCGACAACGTGATCGGGCGCGAGGCGCACGAGCCGGAGATCCTCCCCATCGGCCGCGGCGAGATCCTCTGCGAGGGCGAGGGCACCGCCGTGCTGGCCATCGGCGTGATGGCCACCACCGCCCTGCAAGTGGCCGAGACGCTGCGCGGCGAGGGGCTCGAGCTGACGGTGGCCAACGCGCGGTTCGTCAAACCCATCGATCGGGCGCTGATCCTGGACCTGGCGCGGCGGCACGAGCGTCTGGTGACGGTGGAGGACCACAGCGTGCTGGGCGGGTTCGGGAGCGCGGTGGCCGAGGTCTTGGCCACGAGCGGCGAGGGCTGCCGGCTGACGATCCTGGGCGTGCCCGACGAGTTCGTGGAGCACGCCGACCGATCCGAGCAGCTCGCGCTGTACGGGCTGGACGCAGCGGGGCTGGCGGACTCGCTGCGGGCGGTGCACGAAGGGCGCGCGCCGCGGGAGCTGAAGCTGGTGGGGTAGCCCGACCGTGTAGCTCAACTTGGCCGCTGGCGGAGCCGCGCCTCGACCTCAGACCACGGCGATGCGTCGTGAGGGTTCCGTGTCTCATCGTCGATGCGGGCATCGAGGGTTGCGCGTTCGAGTTCTGTGACGGGCAGGTCCCCGAGCTCGAGAGTCTGCCAAACCAGGCCGATCAGCTCGATCCGGTCCGCGGCGCTCAAGTCCTTGACCCAGGAGAGGAAAGCGTTGTCGATCATGAACCCATCCCTCGGCGTCAAGCGCCCAGCGCCGCGGTAGGTCCTTGCGGACCCGCCGCCGGACTGGCATCAGTCTAGCCGCCGGCCGGGCGGCTGTCAAACGCGCGGCAAGGCGCGCGGTGTGGTCGGGTTGGAGGTTCGGCGTGCCCCGGACGCGAACTGGACCACCTCCGCTGGTTGACGAACTCGTCCGAGTTGGCGATACTAGGCCAGTCCGGTGGGCGAGGTGACACGATGACCAAGCGTATCACGGGGATCCTGATCGTCGCGGCGCTGCTGCCGCTGGTGGTGAGGGCAGCCGACGACAACGCCGCCGCGCGCTACAACAAGGGCGTGGCGCTCTACCAGCAGAACAAGCTGGACGAAGCGAAGGCCGAGTTCCAGGCGGTGCTGGCCGCCAGCGACAAGGACACCACCACCATGGTCTGGCTGGCGGTGATCGCCCTTCGCGAGGACAAGGCCAGCGAGGCCGTGGATCTGCTCGAAAAGGCCATCACCATCAAGCCGGACGACGGCCTGGCGCACAACAACCTGGGCAATGCCTACCTCAGCAAGGGTGAGCTGGAGAAGGCCGTCGCCGCTTACCGCCGCGCCATCGAGATCGACCCGTCCTACGCCGACGCGCACTACAACCTGGGCATCGCCCTGGCGCGCATGAAAGACGTGGACGGCGCTATCGCTGCCTATCAGGAGGCGGTCAAGCGCAACAGCGACAACCCGGACTACCACAACAACCTGGCCAACATGCTCAAGGCCAAGGGGCAGCTCGACGAGGCGGTCAACGAGTACCGCATCGCCCGGCAGCAGAAGGCCGACGAAGTGACCTTCACCGTCAACCTGGGGCTGGCGCTGTGGGAGGCGGGGAAGGTGGCCGACGCCCTGGCCGAGTTCGAGGCCGCCACCAAGGCGCAGCCCGACAACTTCACCGCGCAGTTGTACCGCGGCATGTGCCAACTCAAGAAGGAGAAGGCGGCCGAGGCCGTGGAGGCCTTCGAGGCGGCCGCCAAGCTCCGCGGCGACGACTTCATGGTGCAGTTCAACCTGGGCCTGGCCTACGGCAAGCTGGGCACCGCCGACGGCTACCGCAAGGGCATCGCCGCCTACGAGGCCGCCCTCAAGCTCAAGGCCGACGACGTCAACGCCTACGTCAACCTGGGCTACTCGCACTTCAAGCTGGAGGAGTTCGTCGAGGCGGAGCAGGCGTTCCAGAAGGCGGTGGAGCTGTCCCCCAACCTGGTCCTCCCGCACCACAACCTGGCCATCCTCTACCTCCGCCAGCGCAACCTCGAAAAGGCCGAGGCGAGCTGGGCCAAGGTCACCGAGCTGCAGGCCGACGACGTTGACGCCTGGGTCCAGCTCGGCGACGTGCGCTACGGGCTGAAGAAGTATCCCGAAGCGCAAGCGGCGCTCGACAAGGCCGTCGCCCTCGGCAGTCAGGACCCCGAGGTCTACAACAAGCTCGGCCTGATCTACGACCACAACGAGGACTACGCCAAGGCGGAGGCCAGCTTCCGCAAGGCCATTGAGCTCAACGACAAGTATGCCGTGGCCTACAACAACCTGGGCGTGGCCCTCGAGCGGCAGAACAAGCTCGACGACGCCAAGGCGATGTACAAGAAGGCGCTCGAGCTGGATCCGGCCTACGAGCACGCCAAGTTCAACCTGAGCCGCCTCGAGGGCAACGGCTAGGCCGGCCATGGCGAGCTGCCGGCCGCCGCGGAGCGTTGGGGTGGTGGCCGCCGCCGGCCAGCCTGCGGCGCTCGAAGCAGGCTGCCGGGCCGTGGAGGCGCTCACCCGGCACGGCCTCCGCGTCCTCGTCGAGCCCCACACCGCCGAGCTGCTGGAGTGCCCTGCGCTGTCGGCTGAGCAGCTCTACCACGACAGCGACGTAGTGGTCGTGTTCGGCGGCGACGGGCTGGTGATCTCCGCCCTCCGCGCCGCGGCCGGCTCGGACACGCCGGTGGTGGGGGTCAACTTCGGCACCTTCGGATTCCTCGCCGAGATCCCCGCCGAGGCGGTCGATGAGGGGCTCGACGCGCTCGCCGCGGGGCGTTACGAGATCGAGCGGCGGCTGATGGTCGAGGCCGCCGTGGGCGGCGGCGAATGGCACCCGGCGGCCAACGACGTGGCCGTCAAGGCCGCCGACCCGGCCCACACGCTGGAGCTCTGCGTCCATGCCGACGGTGAGCTGATCGCCGAGTTCCCCGCCGACGGGCTGGTGGTGGCCACGCCCACCGGCTCCACCGCCTACAGCCTCAGCGCCGGCGGGCCGGTGGTCACTCCCGAGGTGCCCGCCATCCTCCTCACGCCGCTCCTTCCGCACACGCTGGCAACGCGCCCGCTGGTGCTCAGCGCCGCCACCGAGATCACCGTCGAGCTGGTCGGCCCGCACTCGCAGGCGGTGGTGTCGGTGGACGGCAAGGTGAACCTGCCGATGCACGCCGGCGCCAGCCTGGTCGTCCGCCGCTCGGCGTCGGAGATGCTCCTCGCCCGGTTCCGGAAGAGCGCCTTCTTCGACAGCCTGCGCGGTAAGCTGCGCTGGGGGAAGCCGAAGTAATGCTCGCCGAGATCGAGATCCGCGATTTTGCCATCGTGGCCGCCGCGCGGGTCTCGTTCGGTCCCGGGCTGTGCGTCCTGAGCGGCGAGACGGGCGCCGGCAAGAGCCTGGTGGTCGACGCCGTGGCGGCGCTCCTCGGCGAGCGCACCCGCGCCGACCTGGTGCGCTCGGGTGCCGAAGCGGCCCGGCTGCGAGCCGTGTTCGACACCGCCGAGTCGCCGGGCGCCGTCGCGCGGCTGGAGGTGCTGGGCCTGCCGCCCGATCCCGACCACCTCTGCGTGGTGGCGCGCGAGATCCGCGCCAACGGCCGCAGCCGCTGCACAGTCAACGGCGCGGCCGCGACGGTCGCCATGCTCCGCCAGCTCGGCGAGGTGCTCCTCGACATCCACGGGCAGCATGAGCACCAGTCGCTCCTCCAGGTCAGCCAGCACCTGCGCATCCTCGACGCGACCGGCGGCGCCGAGCTCACGGCCGCGCGCGGGGAGTGGGAGCGCGCCTACAGCGCCTGGCGCGAGGTGGTGGGCGAGCTGGCGCGGCTGCGCGTGGACGAGGCGGAGAAGGCGCGGCGGATCGACATGCTGCGCTTCCAGACCGAGGAGATCGGCGCGGCGCGGCTGACCCCGGGCGAGTACGCGCACCTGCGGGCCGAGCGCGGCCGGCTGGCCCACGCCGAGCGGCTGCTCGAGTCGGCCGCCCGGGCGCACCAGGCGCTGGAGGAGGCGGGCGAGGCCGCCTCGGCGCTCGACCGCGTGGCGGAGGCGCAGCACGCGGTGCGGCAGATGGCCGCCTTCGACGCCACGCTGGAGGCTCTGGCGGACGATCTGGACCAGGCCTGGAGCACCCTCGCCGAGGCCGCACGGACGCTCGCTGACTACGCCGGCCGGGTGGAGCTCGACCCGCGGCGGCTGGACCAGGTCGAGGAGCGGCTGGAGCTGATCGAGCGCCTCCGCCGCAAGTTCGGCCCGGACATCGAGGCGATCCTGGCCTTCGGCCGGCAGGCCGAGACGGAGCTGGAAGCGGTCGAGACGCTCGACCAGCGGGTGTCCGAGCTGGAGGCCGAACGCGACCGCCTGCACGGCGAGCTGGCCGGCCACGCGGCGCGCCTCACCGCGGCCCGGCGCGCGGCGGCGGAGGCTCTGCGCGACGGCGTGACGGCGCACCTGGCGGATCTGGGGATGGCGGCGGGCCGCTTCGACGTGGCGCTCGGCGGGCGCGACGAGCCGGGGCCGGACGGCATGGACACGGTCGAGCTGCTGTTCACCGCCACGCCCGGCGAGCTGCTCCGCGGGCTGGCGCGGATCGCCAGCGGCGGCGAGATCTCGCGGGTGATGCTGGCGCTCAAGTCGCAGCTCGCGGCGGTAGACGACATCCCGACCCTGGTCTTCGACGAGATCGACGTGGGCATCGGCGGGGTGACCATCCACAACGTGGCGCGCAAGCTGGCGGCCATCGCGGCCGGGCGGCAGGTGATCTGCATCACCCACCACGCGCCCATCGCGGCGCGCGCGGACCACCACATCGTGGTGACGAAGGACCCCGCCGGCGACGGCACCCTCGTCACCGTGGAGCGGGTGGAGGACGAGGCCCGGCTGCACGAGCTGGCGCGCATGCTCGGCCGACAGCCGCCCACCGAGGCGACCATCGCCCTGGCGCGCGAGCTCTTGGCTGAGGTGAGCCGCGGGTAGGAGTGGCCTACGGCGTCGCTGGCGTCTCCGCGCCGGGCCCGGGAGCGCCGGCCTCGCCGGCGGGCTTGCCGAGCACGCCCGGGAGCTTCGCGGCGCCCATCGAGCCGATCATTTCGTTGATGTCCTTCTCGGTCTGCTCGTCGGACGAGAAGGCGGCCACCACGTAGACCTCGCCGCCCTCGGTGGCCCCCGCCATGAAGCGCGCCCTGCCCTGTGCCACGCCCATCTCGGCAAAGGCGCCCTCGGCCAGCAGGCTCGCGCTGGTCTTGAACAACGACGTCTGCGGCGGCGTGGGATCGGGCAGGATCTTCGGCGCCGGGTGGGTCTTTGCGAGCTGCTCCTTGAGGGTCGTCACGAAGGCGGCGGGGTACTCCTGCGGGTTGCTCTTGCCCAGCGTCTCGGCGGGCACGATGCCCACCACGAAGAGCGGCAGCTTGCCTGCGCCGGACTTGGTCAGCACGAGGGTGGGGCCGCCGTCCGGGATGATGTGCGTCTCATCGGGCACCTTGCCCTCCTCCCACCCGGCGGCCACGACGAGGTGCAGCTTGAGGGGCACGAAGCTCCGCATCCGGGGCACGGGCCCGGTCGGCGGCGGCGGCAGGTTCGGCGCCGGAGCGGCGATGTCGCCCTCCGATATCGGCCCGCCGCGAGTCCTCATCACGATGATCCCCACCACCCCCGCCACCAGCAGGATCACGATCGGGGGGCCGAGCAGCTTCTTCATCGCCGTGAACTCCTGGTCGAGATCATACCGCCACACGGGCGGGTGCCGCAAGGCCGGCGTGGGTGATGCCCAGGGCTGGGTCAAAGTCGCGACGCCTCTCAAGATCCTGGTTCCCCCCTGGTTCCCCCTCCTTGCCAAGGAGGGGGCAGGGGGAGGTCCAACGTCAACAAGGCTGGACTGGACCTCACCCCATCCCTCTCCTTGTCAAGGAGAGGGAGTCGGATCGCGCGGCCGAACGCGACTTTGAAACAGCCCTGGGGTGATGCCGGGGTGAACGCCCCGCCGGCCCTCTCAACCCAATCGACGTTTGGCCGAGGCGGCGAGGAGGTACAATCATCGAGGAGAGATCCGGGTCTGGATATACCAGTCTCCATGGGGGCACTCGACCAGGAGGACAGGATGGGCATCCACCGCGCGATCGTGACGACGCTCTTGGCCAACGCTGCGTTGGCCGGCTGCGGGCCGCAGAAGGCGGTCTCCACTTCGACCGTGACGGTCGCGGCCGGCAGTTCGCAGCCCACGCACGCCGCGAGGGCCGCCGGCGGGACCATCCTCAACCATGCGCAGGCCACGCTGCCGTACCTGCAGGCAATCCCCGTCGCCGACATCGAGCGGGCCAAACGCGACCTGCACGTGGCCTACGGGCACACGTCGCACGGCAGCCAACTGGTCAGCGGCATGAGGCGGCTCGACGCCTTCATGGGCGGCCGCGGGCTGTATACCTTCAACGCCACCGGACGAGACGCGCACGTTCCTCGGCACGCCCGGCGCCGGCGGGCGCGTCTAGCGGCACCCCGAGACCAACGTGGTGATGTGGTCGTTCTGAGGGCAGATGAGCGGGTTCTAGCCGGAGCGGCAGTTGCGCTGGTACCTCGACGGCTTGGCGCGGCGGATCGCCGCCTACCCGGGGGTGACCTTCGTCCACATGACCGGCCACCTGGACGGCAGCGGCCTGACCGGCCGGCTCCACCGCAACAACGAGATCGTCCGCGAGCACTGCCGGCGCACCGGCGGGTGGCTCTACGACTTCGCCGACATCGAGAGCTACGATCCGGACGGCGGGGAGTACCTCTCGCGCGGCGGCACCGACGCCTGCACCTACGCGGGTGGCCGGAACTGGGCGCAGGAGTGGCAGGCCGCCCACGCTCGCGGGCGCGACTGGTACGAGTGCGAGGCGGCCCACTCCGAGCCGCTCAACGCCAACCGCAAGGCCTTCGCCGCCTGGGCGCTGTTCGCCGCGATCGCCGCGGCGCGCGCCGGCGGCTGAGCAGCGCAGCTCGTTTGACACCTCCTCCGGCCGCCGGTATACTGACGCCGTCCCCACTCGGCCGTCGGACGAAGCTGCATGAGGCGCGTGGTACCGGCTCTGATCACCTTGCTGATGGTCGTCGCCGTGGCCGCCTTCGGTGTCTTCTTGTGGCAGATCGCCCTCACCTCGATCACCATCGAGCCTCGCCGCGGCGAGACGCCCGTGCAAATGAGCATCAGCCTGCTCCTCGGCCTGACGTTCCTCTTCGGCGCCGCAATGGGGCTGATCGCCACCGTCCTCACCCTCAGCACCTGGCGCTACGGCTGGCGTGACACCATCGAACGGCTGAGCCAGCACAACCGCAAGCTCGCCGCCGCCAACCGCGCGCTCGAGGCCGCCCTGCCCGTCCTCCGCGAGAGCTACGACACCACCCTCGGCACCCTTCCCGTCGGCCCGGCGGCCCGCATGGCGGTGGTCGAGGCCGAGCGCGACGAGGCCGTCAGCGTGAGCATCGACGACCTGGCCCGCGAGGACGCCCTCGCCCGCCACGCCGGCCGCACCACGGAGTAGCCGCCATGGCTCGGCCGCACTGGCGCCGCGCCCCCGACCAGCGCGAGGGCGCTCGGGAGGTCAGCCGCGTCCACAGTTTGCATCCCGTGGTCGCCCACGCGCTCCTCAACCGCGGCGTGCAGCCCGAGGGCGTGGGCGAGTTCCTGCGGCCCACCAAGGCCTCGCTGGGCGACCCGGCGCTCCTCGCGGACCTCGACCGCGCCGCGGAGCGGCTCGCCCGCGCGGTGACCGAGCGGCAGAAGGTCTGCATCTACGGCGACTACGACGCCGACGGCACCACCGCCGGCGCGCTGATGTCCCGCTTCCTCGCCCGCCGCGAGGTGCCGCACAGCTACTACGTGCCGAACCGCTTCGCCGAGGGCTACGGCGTCAACGAGGAGGCCATCGGGCAGCTCCTGCGCGAGGAGCGGCCGAAGCTGCTGATCACCGTGGACTGCGGCATCGGCTCCGCGGAGACGCTCGACGCGCTGGCCGCCTTCGGCGTGGACGCCGTGGTCACCGACCACCACCAGGTGCCCGAGCGGCTGCCCAAGGCCCCGGCGGTCAACCCGCACCGCGCCGACTCGACCTACCCGTTCCGCGAGTTGTGCGGCGCCGCCGTGGCCTACAAGGTCTGCCTGCGGACGGCGGAGCTGCTCGGCGAGGGGATCCCGACCGACGCCGCCGAGCTGCTCGAGTTGGTGGCCGTGGGCACCATCGCCGATGTCATGCCGCTGGTGGGGGAGAACCGGTTCTACGCCTGGCACGGGCTGCGGCGGCTGGGGCGGAGCGTGATCCCCGGCGTGCGCGCGCTGCTCGAGACGGCCCGGCTGGGGGAGGGCGGGGTCAGTGCGCGCGACGTGGCGTTCGGCATCGGCCCGCGCCTGAACGCCGCCGGGCGGATGGACTCGGCACGCGACGCCTGGCAGCTCCTGGTTACCGCCGACCAGGGCGAGGCGCGGCGGCTGGCGGAAACGCTCGAGCGGCACAACCGCGAGCGCAAGGAGGTGGAGGAGCGCATCGCGGCCGAGGCGTTCGAGCAGATCCGGTCGGTCAGCCTGCACGACACGTGGGGGCTGGTGGTGAGTGGGCAGGGCTGGCACGAAGGCGTGATCGGCCTGGTGGCGCAGCGGCTGTGCCACACGCATCACCGGCCGGTACTGGCGGTCTCCACCGACGGTGACGCGGCGCGCGGCTCCGGCCGCAGCCCCGAGCCGCTCGACCTCTACGCGGCGTTGGGTGAGTGCGCCGAGCTGCTCGGCGAGTTCGGCGGCCACCCGCGGGCCGCCGGGTTCTCGCTCGCGGCGAGCAACGTGGCGGCGCTGGCGGAACGGTTCAACCAGGTGGTGCGGGCGCGCCTGACCGAGGCCGACCTGACGCCGAGCCTGACCGTGGAGTGCCGGGTGAAGGCCAACTCCCTGACGCTCGAGCTGGCCAAGGAGCTGGAGAAGCTGGCGCCGTTCGGCGAGGGCAACCGCGAGCCGGTCCTGGAGGTGGACGGGCTGCGAGTGGGCGAGGCAAAGGCCACGCGCGACGGCACGCACTTGCAGGTGACGTTCCTCATGCCGGGGCGGAACGGTACGGGCGAGGCGCGACTGAAAGGCTTCTGGCCGCGGATGGGACGCTATGCTGAGCGCCTGGAAGCCGGCCGCGAGGTGACGGTGGCGGGGCACCTGCACGTGGACGCGTGGCAGGGCCGGGAGCAACCGCAGCTCCTGGTGGAAGACCTGCGCGTCGGCTGGGGCGTGGGATCCGAGGCGTGAAGCGTGCGGCTCAGCTCCGGCGGGTGCTGGCGACGGCCTGCGTGGTGGCCGGCGCGGCGCTGCTGCCGCTGCTGGGCAAGGGCATCCCCCTGGACGAGCTGCCCACGCCGGAGGTCTACGCCGGTCGGCTACTCCTCGGCGCTCTGTTCCTGCTGGCAATACTGGGGACAGACCCTAATTGTCACGACAATAAGGGTCTGTCCCCGATTATTCCGCTGGCCGCGTTCTGGCTGGTGGGGCTGCTCGGGCTGTGCCTGGCACGGCGCGGGCTGGTCGTGGGACCGACGGCGGACGTGCCGTTCGCCCCGAGCTACCCGGTCCGGTTCCCTGCCGATGTGGAGGCCGGGCTGGGTGAGCTGGCGCGGCGGGGCGTCGTGATCCTGGCGCTCTTCGCCGCGCGGCGAGTGCGGCCGGGCTGGGTAATCGGCGGACTGGCGCTCGGCGGCGCCGGCGAGGGGCTGTGGGCGCTCCGCGAATACCTCCTCAGCGCCCGCGGCGGCGACCCCACCTGGCGGGTGTTCGGCGGGTTCAACAATCCCAACCAACTGGCGAGCTACCTGCTCGTGCTGCTGGCGGTGGCCGTGGTGGGCGCGCTGCTGGCCGATGACGACTCCGGCCCGGCGCGCTGGCTCACGGCGCAGAAGGTGGCGCGCGCCGGGCTGAAGCTGCGCGCGGCGTGGATCGCCCTGGCACTCCTCGTCGCGGTCGCGCTGGCACTGACCGGCTCGCGCGGCGGGATGCTGGGGATCTTCGCCGGGGTAGCGGGCGCGGTGATCGGGCTGCTCCGCCGCGGCCGGGCGGCGTGGTGGGTGATCGCCGCCGGGTTGCTGCTGCTCGTGACGCTGTCGCTGCTGGGGCCGGTGCGGACGCGGCTGGGCGCGCTCACGGCGCAGTCGAGCTCGATGAAGTTCCGCCGCTTGACGTGGGCGGGTACGGTGGAGGCGGCGCGCGCGGGCCCGCTGCTCGGCGCCGGGCTGGGCGGCTGGGCCTCGGCCTACCCGCCGCACGCCCGTGCCGGGTTCACGGGCCATGCGCACAGCGGCTACCTGGAGGTCTGGACGGACACCGGGCCGGTCGGGCTGGCGCTCTACCTCGCGCTCTTCGGCTGCTGGGGCTGGCTCGGCTGGCGCGCGGCGGGACATGCCGGCCGGCAGGTGTCGGCCTACGGCGTGGGCCTGCTGGCCGCGGTGTTCGGCTTCGGTCTGCACAACGCGTTCGACCACGGCTGGCACGTCCTGGCGGTAACCGCGGCGCTGGCGATGCTCGGCGCCGCGGCAGAGACGGCTCTACACGGCGCGAGACCCGCCGAACCGCCCCATGGCGACCCCGGTAGGGGCGACCGGCAGGTCGCCCGCGTCGCCGGGCTGTCGCCAACGGAGGGGGGCGACCTGCCGGTCGCCCCTACCGGGGGTGGGCGCACCGCGTCGCCGCAAACGGGCGACCTGCCGGCCGCCCCTACCGGGACGCGACGTTGGCCGGTGATGCTGTTCGGACTGGCCGTGCTCGGCCTCCTGCTGATCCAGACCGGTGCGGAGCGTGCGAGGGCGGCGGGTCAGGCCGCGCTCCGGCGGCAACTGGCCGGCACCGCCGACGAACGGCTCAAGGCCGCGGTGCGGACCGCGCCGTGGAGCTCGCGCGCCGAGGAAGACCTGGCCGGGCTGCTGGTCTGGCGGGGCGACCGCCCGGCGGCCGAGCGCGCCTTCACCCGCGCCATCGCCCTGCGGCCCGCCAACCCGCGCACGCACTACCGCTACGCCGCGGCCCTGGCCGACTGGGGCCGGCTCGACGACGCCCTCCGCGAGTCGGCGCTCGCCACGGTGCTCAGCCCGCTCCACCTGCAGGGCTGGGTGCAGCTCGGCGAGCTGCTCCAGCGCGCCGACCGCGACGGCGAGGCGCTGCGGGTCTACCGCAAGATGGACCAGGTCGGCCGCTCGCCGGCGCTGACCGACGCCCGCGCCATCGAAGGCTACGACACCGATCCCACCTACGCCCTCGGGCTGATCAGCCTGGGCGACCTGAGCGCTGAAGCCGGCGACGCACCGGGGGCGAGGGACGCCTGGACACGCGGCCTGGCCGGGCTGGAGAGCTACCTGAAGACGTTCGAGCGGGAGGAGGCCCTGCTCAAGGGCCTGCCCGGCGACGAACGGAGTGAGCTGCTGGAGGGCCGCGGTCTGCACGCCGCCGACCGCGCGAAGGTGGTGGAGCAGGCCGACCATGCCCGGCAGGCACTGGCTGGCGCTACGGCAGGGAGTGCTGCGGCGGGCGGCGCTCCTCGTCGCCTTCCATCTGCTCCGACGGCGGTTCGTACTCCCTGACATACTGCGCCAGCTCGGCCAGGTTGGCCGCGGTCTGAGCCAGGCTCACCCGGCCATCCTCGACCCACCGCCCCTCCGCGTCGAGGGTGGCGATCAGGCGGGCGACGGCCGGCCCGCGCCGTGCACTGATACGAGCTCGGTCCTCGCGACTCGGCTCCCGCGGCGCTGTGCCCGGCCGGAGGAGCGTCTCCTTCACCAACACCAGGCAGCTCTGCACGAGCCGCTCGGGGCAGGTGCCCTCGGGCGTGGCGCCGCTCTCGCGATCCACCGCGGCCGGCCAGGAGCCGTCTTCGCGGCGGAGGGGCTCCAGCCACGCCACTCCGCGGCGGAGTGGCTCGAGGTAGCGCCGTTCGCGCGTTACCTGCTGCAGCCGGGCCAGGGCGGACAGCGCACG
>JACPDV010000532.1 GCA_016183835.1 Armatimonadota bacterium | reverse complement strand
GCACCGAACCTCGCCTCCTTGTTGTGGCCCATGGCGTAGTCCGCCGGGTGCGGCATGGCGGTGCCGTGGCAAGCGCGGCACTCGGTCTCGCTGTGGCAGTTGTAGCAGGTCACCCGCTTGGTCTGGGCCAGCTCGCCGTGGCTCTTGCGGAAGCCGGTGGGGTGCGGCATCGGCAGACCGTGGCAGTCCTCGCACAGGCCGGCCGGATGGCACCGCCGGCAGGTGGCGCCGTCGCGCGCCGCGGAGCCGTGCGAGCGCTTGAAGCGGCCGGGATGCGGCATCGGCACGCCGTGGCAGGCGTCGCAGAACGTGCGCTGGTGGCAGGTGGCGCAGTTGGCCCCGGGCGCGGCGGAGGCGGCGCCGTGGGCCTTGCGCCAGCCGCCGGGATGCGGGCTCTTGCCGCGGTGGCAGGCGGCACAGTAGCCGGACGGGTGGCACTTGCCGCAGGTCTGCTGGTCCGCCTGACCGTGGCTCCTACGCCAGCCGGCTTCGTGCGGCATGCTCACGCCGTGGCAGGTCGTGCAGCTCTGCGGCGTGTGGCAGAGGGCGCAGGCCTTGGGGTCGTCCTGCGCACGGCGGCCGTGGCCCGCCACGAACTCGCGGCTGTGCGGCAGATCGACCTCGTGACAGCGGCGGCACCAGCTCGCCTCGTGGCAGCTCAGGCAGCGGTCGGCGGGATGGTCGGCGGGGTCGTGCCCGCGGAGGAAGCCGCCCTGCCCGTGGGATGCCGGGAGGATCTGGTCGCGGTCGAGGTGGCAGAGGGTGCAGCGGTCGCCTGCCTGTCTCCCGTCGTGGCAGGTGTGGCAGGCGGCGCCGCCGCCGAGCTGGTGCGGTGGGGTGCCGGGCGGGCTGGGCTGGTGGTCGTAGCGCCCGTGGCAGACCTGGCAGTGTGCGGCGCGCGGCTTGTGTTGTGCGTGAGAGAAGGCGACCCGCGGCGTGGCGGGCCGGCTCAGGGCGTTGTGGCAGTCGAAGCAGACGAGGCCGCTAAGCGTGCCCTCCCTCGGAATCGGTCGACCCGGCGGGTTCGCCGGCTTGGCCACCTGCGCCTCCGGGACCGGCGTCGAGACCTGGCTCGGGCGGCGGCTGCACCCCGCCAGGAGCGGGAGCAGCGCCACCGCCAGTCGGGCTGTCTGCCTCAGCTTGGGGTGACGGACTGCCATGCTCGGTATCCTCGGGCGCGGGTGTCGGCGGCGCCTCGTCCGCTGCGGCCGCGGCCTGCTCCAGCCGCTCCAACTCGAGCGGGTGATGGTGGCGCATCTCGGTAGCGGTGAGCGAGCCGGTGAGCCACATCCAGTTCATGGGGAAGACATCGGCCCGGAGGTGTGCGTGGTACATGTGCCAGAGCAGGATCGACACCGCAGCGAGCACCGCTTCGTAGCCGTGGATCACCTTGGCCAGTTGGAGCCCCAGACCATCGACCCAGCGGGCGGCGGCCACCGGGAACCAGAGCACCAGGCCGGTGATGATCATGATCACCGTGCCCCACATCATCGCCCAGTATTCGAACTTCTCGATGAAGTTGTAGCGGTCGTAGAGCGGATGCGGCGCCTCGTCGCGGACCAGCCAGACGAGGGTGTCGCGCGCGTCGAGGAGGTCCTTCACCCGGGGCACCATGCTCGTGCTCAGATTGCGCCGCCGTCGCCGGCGGAGGAGGTAGAGCACGTGCCAGATGGCCGACCAGATCAGGCCCGCCGCGGCGATGCGGTGCAGCACGCCGGCCACGGTGGCGCCGCCAATGACCCCCACCGCCTCCGCCACGCCCCGCTGGTGCGCGAACCGCAGCGGCAGGCCGGTGAAGATGAGGACGAAGCAACAGACCATCAGGAACTGGTGCTGCCGGCGCTGGCTGACATCCCACCGCTGGTAGACCGGCTCACTCATGGACGTCTCCGCGCCGGCGCTGGCGCTGGCGTTTGGCGGCGTCGAGCACCATGTAGAGCACCATGCCGCCCACGGTGACCGCGATCAGCAGCTTGTAGATGGCGGCGACCCAGAAGATCACGGGCGAGCGTTGCGGCGTGGTGGCCTGGTGGCGGAAGCTGCGCGCAAAGGCGGCATCGGCGCCGTCGTGGCAGCTCCCGCAGGTGGCCGGCGCGTTGTCCGGGTTGACGCTGGAGAGCGGGTCCTGTGGCGCCCGGATGTCGTGCACGCCGTGACAGCTCGTGCACACGGCGGCGCGGCCCGAGCCGAGCGCGCGCTTCTCGCCGTGAAAGCTGGCCTCGTAGGTGGTGACCACGCTGGTGTTGAGGTCGTAGCGCGCCATGACGAGCTGGTTGGAGTGGCACTTGGCGCAGGTGCCCGGCACGTTCTCCGGGTTGACGCTGCTCTCGAGGTCGTCGCGGCGGTCGATGTAGTGGTGGCCGTGGCAGTCGTCGCAGAGCGGCACGTCGAGGTTGCCGGCGGCCGCATGCTGACCGTGGACGGAGGTGGCGAAGCGGCGGGCCTGATCGGGGTGGCAGCGCATGCATTCGGCGCTGGCCAGGCGCTGCGGCCCGGAGCGCGGCGTGAGCATGGCCTGCAGCTCCGGGGCGAGGGCGACGGCCTTGGTCTCCGCGTGCGGCCCGAGCGCCACGCCCGGGTGGCAGGCGGCACAGCCTCGGGCGGCGTGGACGCTCTTGTAGAACCGCTCAGGGTCGACGAACAGCGAGCGGAGCCCGCCGTTGGCCAGACGCACCACAAAGTGCTCGTTGTTGTGGCACACGAGGCACGCGTTCGAGTCGACCAGCGGCCCGGCGGCCCCGGCCATCCCGGCGCAGAGCGCCGCTAGGAGCAGCCCGACCACGCCTCTCAACGACGACGCTCACTTCCCCTGCGCGGCTCCTTCCGCCGGCGGCAGGTCTTCGTGGCAAAGCTCGCACTTCGCCACTTCGTGACACTGCAAGCATGTTGCCTGCCGCTCCTTGGCGAGATCGCCGTGTTCCGTGACGAAGTTGTCGGGATGTGGGATGGGCACCGCGTGGCATTCCTGACAGAAGGTCTGCTGGTCGTGGCACATGCGGCACTCGGGCTCGTGCCCTTTGGCGTCCTTGCCGTGGCCGAGTTTCCACTCCTTGGCCGCGTGGGTCTCCGGCTTGGGCACGTCGTCGCCGTGGCACTCACCGCAGAGCTGCCCCATGGGCTGGCTCAGCAGGTGTGAGTCGGCCGTGCCGTGCGGATTGTGGCAGCTCACGCACGAGAGAGTGTCTTCCGGCACCGGGTGGTGCAGCTTGGCCTTGATCTTGTCGGCGATGTCGGCGTGACAGGGGTCGCAGTCCTTCCCCGCCGCGGCGCGGAGCATCTTGTCCCGGCCGGTGTCGCGGTGCACTTCGTGGCAGGTGTCGCACGAGGCCACCTTGTGGTGCGGGCCGGCGTCCCACAACTTGGCGTCGAGCTTCGCGTGGCAGGGCAGGCAGATGCCCGAGCGGGCGTCGGCGTCGAGGGCCTTCCAGCGCACGATCTGCTTGCGCCGGCCGGCGACGTGGTCGCCGCCCGCGCCGTGGCATGCTTCGCAGCCCCTCTTCTCGGGTGCCTCCTGCGCCAGGAGCTTCTTGCTGTGGTCCAGCGCGGCCCAACGGCGGGCGAAGTCGATGTGGCAGCGCATGCAGCTGTCGGTGCCCACGTAGGCCGGCTTCTTCTCGTCGGCCGGGGAGGCCGACCATACCGTCAACAGGCTCGCCGCGAGAGCCAGGAAGGCTGCTCTCATCGCTTCTCTCCGCCACCGTCGGCGTGGCACTGGGTGCACCACCGGGCGGCATGGCACTTGGCGCAGACCGACTTGCCGCGCTTGGCCACCGGCCCGTGACCCTTGAGCGTCCAGCCCTCCGGGTGCGGCATGGTCAGGCCGTGGCAGTTGCTGCAGGCCTGCTTGCCGTGGCAGAGCGAGCAGAGACCCGGATCGCGCTGCCCCACTCCGCCGTGGACCTGCTTCCAGCCGGCCTCGCGGTGGTTGGGCGGCGGGCTGTGCTCGTGGCAGCGGCGGCAGTCGGCGGTGCTGTGACACCGCGCGCAGGTGGACGGCTGGGTGCGCGCCGCCGCGCCGTGCTCCGCCCGGAACGAGGCGGTGTGCGGCACGGTCACGCCGTGGCAGGCGTCACAGAACGAGCGCTCGTGGCACTTGGCGCAGACCTGCCTGCGGTGACCCTCGGAGCCGTGGCGCTGGACCCAGTCGGGCCCGTGCGGAATGCGCGTGCCGTGGCACGAGTCGCAGTACGAGCGCGCGTGGCAGGTGGCGCAGGAGGCGTCAGACAGCTTCGCCTGGGCGCTGTGGAGCACCCGCCAGCCGGCCGGATGGGGCGAGTTCGTCATGCGCTGCGAGTGACACGTCTGGCAGGCGCCGGAGCCGATCACCAGGCTGCCGTGACCCGACTCCTCGGGCCGCCGGCTCGGCGCGTGGCACTCCCCGCAGGCGAGCCGCGCCTGGGCCACGTGCGGCTTGTGGTCGAAGACGGTGCCGAAGGCGAAGCCCGTGCGGTTCACCGCGTCGCTGTGGCACTGCGCGCAGGTCTGGCCGGCGGTGAGCTCCTTGGCCCGCGGCGGCTCCTGTGGCCAGCGGAACGGCGAGCCCGCCGCGATCAGCGCCTGGTCCGCCTGCGTGTGCGCGGTGCGGAGGAGATCCACCGCGTAGTCCGGGTTGTGGATGAACCCGCCCTGCCGCACCAGCGTGACGTTCTTCCGGGCCACCGCCAGGCCGGGCGACTCCGGCTTGCCGGCCAACTCGCGCTCGGTCTGGTCCATCGCGTTGACGGCCCAGGTGGTCCAGGCCGAGGCGTCGGTCTGCCAGCGGGCCAGGGCCTTGCCGTAGGTCTCGCCGTGACAGAGCATGCACCCGGCGGCGCCGGAGCGGGTGACGGTGCCGCCGTCCGGCAGCTTGCGGTGGTCGCGGTGGCAGCCTTCGCAGGGCACACCGACCTTGAACATCGGGTTGCCCACGGTGGTCTTGCCGTGCCCGCCCTCGCCCCGGTACAGGTCGCGGGTGGCTCCATGCTGCTGCGGGTGGCAACTCGCGCAGTTCAGCTCCGGCGTCTTGGCCTTGTCCGGCAGGCTGTGCTCGATCTCGATGTGGCAGCGCAGGCAGTCCACCTTGTGCTCAGTGACGTGGTTGCGGTGCATGAACTGCGTATCGTCATAGCGGGACAGGTGGTCAGCGTCAGAGTGGCAGGTGACGCAGCGCGAGCGGGGGACGTCGCCGTTGCCGCGGACCACGTTGTTGTGGCAGGCCTGGCAGTCCACTTTGCGCTCCTGCACCAGCTTGTGGTCGTAGGCCAGCGGCTTGGGCGCGGCCTCGGGCTCGTGCTTGACCCACGACTCCGACCGGTTGGAGGTCTTCGCGTGTGGCTTGACTTCCTTGTGGCAGAGCTGGCAGTCAGCCATCTCCGGCTCTTCGGCTGCATTCTTGAAATGGCAGACGAAGCACGACCCGGTCGTCACCGCGATGTGAGTGCCCTGCACGATCTGCGCGTGGCAGCTCGTGCAGCGGAGCCGGGTGACCCTGCGGAACGAGGTCAGGTGCGGCGTGTGGTCGAAGGAGACGCCATTGAAGTCGACCTTGCCGGCCAGGAGCCGCGTCTCGTGGCAGCCGCTGCGGAGGCAGCTCTTGTCGTCGACCTCGGTCCACGGCCGCACGCCGTACTGCCGGGTGAGGTACTTGACCACCTGCACCGCGGCGGCGCCCTTGTGCTGCAGCCAGTTGCGGGCGCCCGGCGGGATGTGGCAGTCTACGCACTTCACGTTGCTGTGCTTCGAGGTCTTCCATGCCTCGTAGAAAGGCTTCATGTAGTGGCACGAGATGCAGAAGCGCGGCTGGTTGCTGACCACCACGAACACGGCGGAGGTGGCGACAAAGAGCAGCGGCAGGAAGATCGCCACCTTCACCACCGGCAGCCACCGCGAGCGCCCCGTGGACTCGCCGCGCCACAGGGTGCCGAAGAAGCTGACCAGGAGGCGGATGCGCTCCTTCACAGTCCGCTCCCTCCGTGGTTGCCCGCCTGCATGACCCGGGCGCGCTCGGAGCGCCGGCGCTGCACCGCAATAGAGAAGATCGAGACGAGCAGGAACCCCCAGATATAGACCAGCGCGAACCGGCGCAGGGCGATGCGCTCCTGGTAGCTCTTGCGCGCGTCTGCCAGGTCGCCGTGGAAGCCCGTCACCACCTGCGTGAAGCGCTCCACGTCGCGGAGCTTGGCTGAGTGCTGGGCGACCGCGGCCTGCATCAACGCCGTGTTGGCCTCGTCGAGGCGGCTCTTCATCTCCTTCTCGGGCAACAGACCAAGCGTGTCGTCCTTGGCGGTCTTCGTGACCTCGTCGAACTGCGCTCGCGCATCCTGGAGCGTCTTGTAGATCTCTTCGGCCGTGGCCGCGGCGGGATCGCCCGTCTTGTGGCACTGCTGGCAGGAAGAGTGGAGCAGTTCGTCGGTGGGATGCGGCGCCGCATGCGGGTCGTGACACGTCACGCAGGCGGTCATCTTGTGCTGGGCCACGGCCTGGTGGTGCTCGCCGCCGAGGAACTGCTCGGCGGTGTTGGGGTGGCACTGGGCGCAGACGTGCTGCAGGCTCTGCACCTGCGGCGGCGCCGCGCCGTGACTGCCGTGGCACGAAGCGCAATTGGGTGCGCCCTCGCTGCCGCCCTGGAGGAGCGACTTGCCGTGCACGCTCGTGACGAACTTGTCGTACTGGAACGAGGGCAAGCCGAAGGAGTCCATCAGGACTTTGTTGCTGTGGCAGCGGGCGCAGGTCTTGGGCAGGTTGGCCCGGGCGACGGAGCTGCGCGGGTCGTCGACCTTCAGGATGGCGTGGGGCGTGTGGCAGTCG
>JACPDV010000531.1 GCA_016183835.1 Armatimonadota bacterium | reverse complement strand
TCCCCAAAGCCGACGTGCCGCAGGGCCGCGTGACCGTCCGCGCCGAGCTGCTGGAGGGCACCGACTCGGTCTACCAGGCCGAGCAGACTCTCGACCGCCCGCTCGACCCGCCGTGGCTGAACGATCCCACCGGCCTGACCGACCAGGTGCCGGCGCCGTGGACGCCGGTCTCGACGAAAAACCAGGGACAGACGGTGGTTTTCGGCTGCTGGGACCGCACCTATCAGTTCAGCTCCGGCCCGCTCCCCGAGCGGGTCAGCGGCGGCGGCAAGCCGCTCCTGGCCGCGCCCGTCGCCCTGAAGCTGTACCGCGACGGCAAGCCCATCGCCTGGTCCGGCGCCCCGCCCAGGGTGACGGCGCAGCACGCCACCGACGCCACCGTCTCGGGCAGCCTGCGTTCGTCCGCCGCCACGCTCGCCGGCACCAGCCGCCTCGAGTTCGACGGCATGCTCCGCACCGACCTGACCCTCACGCCAACCGCGAACGCGCCCGACCGGGTCGAGCTCGAGATCCCCATCCGTCCCGAGTTCGCCCGCTACCTCTACCACTTCCCCGGGAGCTGGGGCACCGTGCGCAACGCGGCGGCGCTTCCCGCGACCGGCTGGGAGGCTGCCTTCACCCCGTTCGTCTGGCTCGGCAACGAGGACCGCGGCCTGTGCTGGTTCTGCGAGTCCGACCAGAACTGGTCGCCGGCCGACGCGAAGAAGGCCGTCACGATCGTCCGCGAGGGCGACCGCACCGTGCTCCGCCTGCATCTCTGGGAGGGCAAGCCGCTGAGGCAGGAGGTGAAGTACACCCTCGGCTTCCAGGCCACGCCGGTGAAGGCGCCCGACAAGACCGTGTGGGACTACCGCATCCACCACGGCGGCGACTACGGCCTCCCACAGATGGCCTTCACCGGCTCCAGCGGGCGGATCGAGTACCCGGCGTCCGGGCAGATCCGCGGCGACCGCGGCACCTTCGAGTGCTGGCTGCAGCTCCTCTTCGACTCCGACCCCACGCTCCCCGAGGAGAAGAAGCGCAGCCAGGGCAACCGGATGATCTGCACCCTCTCGCTGCCCAACAACACGAACATGGGGATCTACTGGAACGAGATCCACCAGGGCCCCGTGGTGTGGGTGCGCGAGCGGGGTGAGGTGACCTTCTACAACGGCGCGTCCTTCGCGGCCAAGCGCGGTGAGTGGCACCACCTGGCCTTCACCTGGAGCGACGCCATCCGGGCCTACATCGACGGCAGGGAGGTCTTCGCCGGGCCGCGCACCGGGCTGACCCGGCTGCCGCTGGAGGCGGGGCGGATCGTGCTGGGCGAGCGGCAGTCGCCTTTCGTGATCGACGAGGTGCGCATCCTCGACGAAGCCCGCCCGCCGGCGGCGCCCTTCGGCCCCTACCAGCCCGACGAGCACACGCTCCTGCTCGATCATTTCGACGCGCCCATCGCCGGCGGCGCCACGGCGCCGGCCACGGGCGCGGCGGGGACGGTGTCCGGTGTCAAGGGCGCCGACGGCAGATTCGGCCGGGCGGTGGCGCTCGGCGAAGGAGAGGACCAGCGCCGCACCGCGCTGGAGCGGCTCAGCGAGGCGGGCGTGCGGACGATCTGCTTCCACGAGCACTGGACCCCGTGGCAGTCGCACCCCTACACGTCGCCCGAGAACGAGCCGAAGCTGACGACCCTCGTGGAGGCGGTGCACGCGCAGAAGATGCAGCTCCTGCTCTACATGAGCCGCCAATTTGCCGACATCGCGCCGGAGTACGCGCTGTACAGCGAGGATGTGCTGACCATGCCGAAGACCTTCGGCTACAACCGGCAGCCGACGCAGCAGGACTGGGGCGTGTGCTGGAAGAGCCACTGGAAGGAGTTCTGTCTGCCGCACCTGGCGGAGACGATGGACCGCTTCGGCAACGACGGGTGGTATCTGGACGGCCCGGAGTGGCCCTGCCCGTGCACCAACCGGCATCACGGCTGCGGCTACGTGCGGCCGGACGGGAGCATCGGTCCGACCTACGACATCTTCGCCACGCGCGACTTCATGCGGCGGCTGTACGTCCTGACGCGGCAGCGCAAGCCGACCGGGCAGCTCAACATCCACAACTCGACGGTGATGGTGATCCCGACGCTCGGCTGGGGCACGAGCAGTTGGGACGGCGAGCAGCTCGGCGGGATCGAGCGCGGGCCGAAGGTGCTCGACGTGCTGCCGCTGGACAGCTTCCGCTGCGAGATGATGGGCCGCCAGTGGGGCGTGCCGGCGGAGTTCCTCTGCTACGAGCGGCCGTACTCGACGCACGAGGCGCTGTCGTTCACGCTGCTCCACGACGTGCTGGTGCGGCCGAACGGCTACGGCGAGCAGCTTGACGAGCTGAGCGGGCTGTGGAAGCTGGCGGACGCGTTCGGGCACGCTGAAGCGAGGCTGCTGCCGTACTGGAGCAACGCGGACGTGGTGAAGACGGACGCGCCGGAGGTGTTGGTGACGCTCTGGAGCCGTGGGGCGCAAGGGTTGGTGGCGGTGGTGAGCAACCTGTCGGAGGAGGCGCGGACGGCGGGGGTGACGCTGGAGCTGGCGAAGCTGGGGTTGCGGGCAAAGGTGACGGCGGCCAATGCGATCACCAAGGAGCCGGTGGGGATGGCGGGCGGGCGGATAGGGGTGCCGCTGCGGGCGTTCGACTATGCGATGGTGTGGGTGAAGTAGCGCGCGGCGCGCCACGTCATGCTGCCAGTCCGATGCTCACCGGCACGGGCGGGGCCACGCCGTCGCCGCCCACCAGCAGCTCGACCGGGGTACCGAGGGCCATGGAAAGCCTCAGCAACGTGCTCAGCTTGGGCTCGGTATCGCCGGCCTCCAGGCGGGCGATCGTGGGTTGTTGGAGGCCCACGCGGGCGGCGAGCGCGCGCTGTGAGAGGCCGTGCTCGGCCCGGTAGCGGACAAGCCACAGCGCCACGGCGCGCGGAACGGCGGTGCGCTCCCACTCCGCCCGGAACTCCGGATCCTGAAGATGCCTCGCCAGGACTTCGTCGAAAGGTACCGCCTTACCCATCTTCGTCCGCCTCCTGCTCTGTCTGGGCTTCCTCGTCGGCGAGTCTCTCGACCGCCCGCGCCGTGGCCCGAGCGAAGCCGCGCGGGTCCACCTGCGCCTCCGGCCCGACCGCCGCCACGATCAAGTCGCCACGGACCCGCCCGTAGAACGCGCGCCACGGGCTGCGGCCCTGTCGTGGCCTCAGCTCCCGCAAGCCGGGCGAGCCCTTCACCGCACTGGTGTGGGGGAAGCCAAGCCGCTCGCCGGCAACGCGGAGCTTCTGGATGGCGTGGTCCATCGCCACCAACTCGCCCGCCGGCAGCGCCGCCTGCTCCTCCTCCGCCTCCGGCCGGACCTTCACGCTCAAGATACCACCCCCGTTATCGCTTGTCTACCCGGGGACGGCTGTGCGTCCGCCGCTCACCACGCCGGCTGCGCGCCGCCGGCCACGAGCAGTCTGCGGCTCCCGCCCCGCGCCGGCGTCACCACGATGCCCCGCAGCCCGTCACTTGCGGCCTCATCAACACTGGCCGCCGGGCTGCCCGAGTAGGCGACCCATTTGCCGTCGGGGGAGAAGCACGGGTCCATGCCGTACTCGGCCAGCGTGCGGTCGCCGCTGGAGGCGAGGTGGTCTTCACCGTCCGGGCGCACGTCCACCACGTGGACCTCAGCGAACCCGGAGCCGCCGACACGCTGCATGCCATACGCCAGCCGCTTGCCGTCCGGCGACCAGGAGAGGTGCGTGGCCAAGCAGACCCAGGCGTCGCCCCGGTTCAGCAGGTCGTAATCGGCCACGGCGGCCAGGCGCGCCGCCTGCCAATCCCAGTCGTTCCAGAGGCGCTTCTCCCGCGGCGGCAAGATGAAGCCGGCGCCCTCCGGCGGCTCGCTGCGCAGCGCATACCAGACGTCGCCTTTGCTACAGAGCGCCAGCCGGCGCCCGTCCGCCGACCAGGCGGGATGACCGAAGTCCGCCGTGAACACGTGCGTGTTGTAGTCGAGCAGGTCCCAGCACACCTCCGGCGCGGCCTCCTCGATGGCAGCGGCTGAGACACGGAAGATGGTGTTTGCGTCCACGTCCTGCTCGCGGGGCTGGTCTTGGCGGAAGGGCCGGATGTCGCCACGCACGGCGGCCAGATGGAACCGCTCCGAGCGCGAGAAGAAGATTGCATCGTCCACCGGGTCCCAGGTCAGGTCCACCGGCCGGCCGTCGGATGACCAGCCGTCCTCCACCGGCACCTCGTCGTAGGGCATCGCCGTGAGCTGCCGGAGGTTCCCTCCCTCGGCGTTCGCGGTCCACACCTGGCCCGCGCGCACGAACGCGATCGCCTTGTGGTCGGGCGACCAGCACGGCGACTGGGCGTGGCGAATCAGCAACCTCTGCCCGGACCCATCCCCCGCCGCCACCCAGGTGTCGACGTCGCGCGCGAACAACAGCCGCCACGACGCCTGCAAGACCGGCGCGGCCAGTTGCGCGGGCGCAGTCCTCGGCGCGGCGGGCGGGCTCGGCGCCAACGAGCGCGGCGCGGTCCACCGCCCGGCGCACACCAGCACGACGGCCAAGATCGGCACCCCACCGGCCCGAACGTACTTTTGCCCACTTGCCATCGCCGCTCCTCCAAGCCCTCAAGGCCGTTGTACCACCCCGGTATCGTGCCGTCGAGGTGACCTGCCATGCTCCGCCTCACCCGCCTGCGGCAGGTCCCCCGGCTCCCCTCGCCGAACCCGCTCCCCCGACGGAGCTGTTCGCATGAAACCCATCGGCCGCCGCGACATCCACCTCGACTTCCATACCCACGGCGACATCCCGGGCATCGGCGCCGACTTCGACCCGGACGAGTTCACCCTGACCCTCACCAACGCCCACGTCGACTCCATCTGCGTCTTCGCCCGCTGCCACCACGGGTACTGCTACTACCCCACCACCGTCGGCACCCCGCACCCGCACCTCGCCCGCCCCGACCTGCTCGGCGACATGGTCACCGCCCTCCACGGCGCCGGCATCAAGGTCGGGATCTACACCACCGTCGTGTGGGACGAGCTGACCTGGCAGAACCACCCCGCCTGGCGCGTCGTCAAGCCCGATGGCCGCTTCGTCGACGACGGCTCCGCCGGCTGGAAGTGGCTCTGCATGAACACCGCCTACGCCGACTGGCTCGAAGAGCACACCCGCGAGATCCTCGAACGCTACCGCTGCGACCGCGTCTTCTTCGACATCGTCATGCCCTGGCCCGACGGCTGCTGCTGCGACGACTGCCTCGCCGGCATGAAGGTCGAGGGACTCGACGCGGGTAGCGCCGCCGACCGCCGGACCTACGGCGAGCGCGTGCGGAGCCGGTTCGTCGAGCGCTTCGCGGGCATCGTCGCCGACCACGACCCCACGCTGCCCGCCTTCTTCAACCGTTCCTGGACGCTCACCAGCCACCCGGAGATGACCGCCCGGCGAGACTGGGAGAGCTATGGGCAGATGGTGGTCGAGTCGCTGCCGTCGGGCGGCTGGGGCTACAACCACTTCCCGCTCCTGGCCGGCTACTTCGCTTGGCGGGGGAAGGACATGAACGCCTGCACGGGCCGCTTCCTCCGCTCCTGGGGCGACTTCGGCGGGCTGAAGAACCCCGTCGCGCTGGAGTACGAGTGTGTGCGGACGGTGGCCTGGGGCGTGAAGTGCGACATCGGCGACCAGCTCCACCCGCGCGGGCGGCTGGAGAAGGCGACCTACGACCTCGTCGGCGGCGCCTACGGCCTGGTGGAGCAGCTCGAGCCGTGGTGCCTCGACACCGAGCCGCTGGCGGAGGTCGGCATCGTGGTCGGCACGGGCACCGGGCCGGACGGGCTGTTCGACGGCGACAACCGCAGCGAAGAGGGCGCCATGCGCACGTGCCTGGAGCTGCAGGTGCCCTTCCTGATCGTCGACACGGCCGACGACTTCGACCGCTTCCGCGTCCTGCTGCTGCCCGACAAGGTGATGGTGGACGACGCTTTGGCGAAGAAGCTGGCGCGGTTCCTGGCGGCGGGCGGGCAGCTCATCGCCAGCCATCGCTCGGGCCTCCGGCCGGACGGTCAGGCGTTCGCGCCGCCCCAGTGGCCGGCGGTGTGGCATGGCGAGGGCGAGCACACCACGCACTACCTGCGCCCGCTGCCCGCGGCCGGGCCGGACCTGGCGGAGTTCGACTACGCGGTCTACGAGCGCGGCGGGCAGATCGTGGCGGAGGACGAGGCGACAACGCTGGCGCTCAGCGTGCCGCCCTACTTCGAGCGCCGCCCGCAGCACTTCTGCAGCCACGCGCAGGCGCCGTCCACGGGCGTGCCGAGCGGGCCGGCGGCGGTGCGGCGGGGCGCGGTCACCCACTTCGCGGACCCGCTGTTCCGTTTGTACAAGGAGACGGGTCACGGGGTCTACCGGACGCTGGTGCGCAACGCGCTGCGGGTGCACGATCCGCGGCCGCTGTTGCGGACGAACTTGCCGAGCACGGCGGAGGTGACGCTCCGGCGGCGGGGCGAGGCGGTGCTCGTGCACATCTTGCACTACGTGCCGCAGCGGCGGGCGGGGATCGACATCGTCGAGGATGTGATCCCGCTGCACGGGGTGGAGCTGTGCGTGAGGATGGATCGGGAGGTGAAGGGGGCGAAGCTGGTGCCGGAGGGCGAGGCGATCGCGTTGGAGATGGTGGACGGGTATGCGTGCGTGCGGGTGCCGGTGGTGAGTGGGCACGCGCATGTGGTGGTGGAGTAGACGCACATGCCGATGCGCGTGAGGGTGCCGCCGGTCGACCCCTCCCTGGAGGCCTTGCCGCTGCCGGAGCCGCGGCGGCCGATCACGCGCGACGACCTCGCGGACTGGCTGAGCGGTGCGGACCCGGTGCCCCCGCGGCCGCGCGTCGTATGGGACGTGATGCCGAACCGCGGGAGTCGCGGTTGTGCGCGATTGACACTACGAGTAGGCTGCATGGGCATCCTGGCGCTGTTTGTGGGCGTGCTGTTCTCGGGTGCCGTAAGGGGCTCCGCAGACCAGGTATTGCTCGGGTTCGAGATGGCGCTCCTGTCGCTCGCGCTGTGGATCGGGCTGTGGTCCGTGGACGAGTACCTGGACGAGGGGTTTCTGCCCCGCCGTCGGCTTCGCGCGGCGCGACGCGACGGGGCCGGCGCGCCGCACTGCCTACCGGTGCAAGCTGACGTGTCGGGTCTCCAGGTCGGCCGGACCCACCCGTCCCACGTAGACTGGTGGCAGATCCGCGGCGTGGACCGGGCGGGCGACGCTTGGGAGGTGCTCTGGACTGGCGGGCGGTTCCGATTCGACCCAGACGCCGCCGGCGACCACCGGCTGCTCAGGGTGATCCTCACCATCCTGGAGGCGCGCTCGCGGGGCTATTTGCTGCCAGACCAGCCTGACTACTCGGTCCCGGAGGGCGCCATCTCCCCGGCCCGGATGACCGCCGACGAGGAGCGCGCCGAGCGAGGGATCAGCGAGGCGGAGTGACGAGCGCCGCCTCGGCCACGGCGGTGTGGTACGGGTAGTCTGCTGCCCGTGTTCTGGCGAGGAGGCGCGCGCACTGGGCGGACACGGGCAGCGGACTGCCCGTGCCACACAGGCCACGCCACCGCCAAGCACCGTGCCCGAGTTGCTGTCCGGCCCAAGGTAGGGGCGGGGTCTCCCCGCCCGATGCGCGAGGTGGGATCGCTCTGCGCGCGATCTCGGCCGGCCGGACGGGCGAGGAGACCTCGCCCCTACCGGCGCTGTTGGCGCTCTGGACAACAACTCGGGGTGGCTGCCCAAAGGAGGCCCTTAGCCCGCACGGGCGACCTGCAGGTCCCCCCAACCGGGCGGCGTGAGCGCTCCGCTGGTGCAACCAGCACGCTTCAGTCACGGCTTCGGCAGCTCGCCCTTGACCACCACCTCGCCCGGCCCGCCCGCCTGCACCTCCAGCGGCAGCCGGAACTTCGCCGAGTCCAGGTAGCACTTCCCCTCCGGCGTGTCGTCGCACACCAGCCCGTCCACTGCCACCGTCAAGACCGTCCTCGCCGCCGCCAGCGTCACCCACAGCTCCGCCTTGCCATCCTTCAGGATCACCCCGTCGGCCGGCGCGCCCGTCACCCCCGTGCCGCCCAGCGTCGCCCGGCTCTCGCCCTCGGCGTTCCAGTGGAAGCCGTCGGGCACCGTCAGGACCAGCTTGATCAGCGTCCGGCCCGGCCGCGCGGTCAGACCGGGCAGCGCCACCACCTTGCCGTCGTCCGCCGGCGGGGCTTCCTTCAGGCGGAGCGCCAGCGTCGTCACCTCGCGTGTCTTCAGGTCGATCACCCGGATGGCGTGGTTGTTGGTGTCGGCCACGTAGAGCTTGCCGCCGGCGCAGCTCAGCCCGCCCGGCTGGTAGAAGCTCGCCTGGTCCGCCGGGCCGTCGGCGTTGCCGTCCGCACCCGTGCCGGCGACGGTGGCCACGCGGCGGGTCGCCGGGTCGAAGCGCTTGATCTTGTTGTTGTAGGTGTCGGCCACGTAGAGCGCGCCGTCGGCCCAGGTCACCCCGAGCGGGTGCTGGAGGCGGGCCGTGTCGCGCGGGCCATCGATGTCGCCGAAGTCGAACAGGCCCTGGCCGATCAGCGTGCGCACCTCGCCGTTCGCCCCCAGGTCCACCGCGCGCAGGCTGCTCGTCTCGCTGTCGGCAACGTAGAGCTGGGTGCCGTTGGTGGTCAGGCCGCTGGGCTGGGCCATCGCCGCCGCCCGGCGCTCGCCGTCGTGGATGTCTTCGCGACCACTCCCGGCGAACGGCTCAGAGCGGCCCGTGCGCGGGTCCACCCGCCAGAGCTGGTGCGTGCCGGCATTGGCCACGTAGAGCAGACCGCCCACTGCGAGCACATCCCAGGGCGAGGCGACTGCCCGGCGGCCGGTGGGCTTGCGGCCGTCGCCGATCACCGTGGCGACGGTCTGCTTGGTCAGGTCGGCCACGCGCACCGCGTGGTTCTCGGTGTCGGCCAGGTAGAGCTTGTCGCCCACGAGCGCCAGGCCCTGCGGCTTGCGGAACTGCGCGGTGGCGAACGGCCCGTCGGCGAAGCCCTCTTCGCCGCTGCCGATCACCTCGCGCACCTGGCCGTCGAGCCCGGCGACCAGGTAGCGGTTGTGCGTGCTGTCGGCGATGAAGAGGCGGTCGCCCTGGACCAGCACCTTGCCGGGGAAGGCGAGGAGCGAGTCGGGCACGGCCTCGCGCCTGATGTCGAGCGGCTTGCGGTCGAGCGTGCCGGCCTGGTCGGCGGCCTTGACCATCGCCGCGACGATGGGGTCCAGCTCCTCGAAAGTGGCCTCGCCGGCCTGGCTTGAGACTACCCGGCCGCTCGGGTCGATCAGCACGATGGTGGGCCAGGCGCGGATGGCGTAGGCGTCCCAGACCTTCAGGCCGACGTCGTTGATCACCGGGTGCTCGATCTGGTAGCGGAGGATGGCCTGGCGGATGTGCTGGGTGAGGCCCTAGCCGGCGAACTTGGCGGAGTGGACGCCGATGATCACCAGCTCGTCCTGGTACTGGTGCTCGAGCTGCTTCAGCTCGGGGAGGACGTGCATGCAGTTGATGCAGCAGTAGGTCCAGAAGTCGAGGAGCACCACCTTGCCGCGGAGCGAGGCGAGGGTGAGCGGGTGGTCGGTGTTGAGCCAGTCGAAGCCGGCGGGGAGCTCGGGGGCGCGAACGGTGCCCTGTGCCTCGCGGTCCATGGCCGCCTCCTGCACGCCGGCGGGGCTGCGCTGGGCACAGGCCGGCAGCACAAGGAGTAGGACCAGCGCCGACCCGCGCGAGAGTCGAGCCATACGCGTGCCTCCGTGGTGGCAGGAGCAACACGGGGGTTCGCGGCGGAGTTCCCTCGGCCTGCCTCGCCTCGTCCCCCGGCGACTGGAAGTCGCGGCAGCCATGCCAAACCCACCTACGTGGGTTCCGGATCGGAGTCCGCGCAGGCGGACTTCGCATGGTTGCCGCGGTTTCCAACCGCCGGGTCACGCCAGGGTGGTTGTCGCGGCTTCGGCCGCCGGGTTACACTGTCGCCGGAACCATGACGAAGACCCGGGTCGCGGCATCGATGGTCGGCGTGTTGCTCGTGGCGGTCAGCTTGGCGTGCCTCCGCCGCACGCCGCCGGCCATGACCTTCGCGACGCCCACCGCCACCACGGCGGAGCAGCGCGACATCCCCGTTCGGGGCGACCCGCCGCCGGTGCGGCGGATCACCGTCCAGCGCACGCGCGTGATCCACGTGCCGCCCGCGCGACCCGCGGCTCCCGTCGCCGCTTCGGCTCCGCCGCAGCCGCGCGCCAAGCCTACCCCGCCGCCACCGCCCCCGCCGGATCCCGCCCGCGAGGCGCCCTGCCAGGCGCTGGGCGACGCCGACACGCACACCATCGCGCACATCCCCGTGGGCAAGGAGGAGCTGCTGCTCCTGCTCTCGCGGCCGGAGACACCGTGGCCCGACTCGGTGGCCGGGCTGGCGGGCCCGCTGGTGCTCGCCGCCAGCACCGCCGAGCGCGAGCCGGCCGACGCCGAGGGCTGGACGTGGACCCGCGTCGCCGCGGACGACCCGCTCTTCGTCAAGCCCAGCGACGTGCGGAAGTGGTGGCGCGAGAGCGACGTGGCGTGGCGCGGCGAGGGTGCGGGGAAGACGGTGCTCTGGCTGCCGGTCCGCGCGCGCGCCGGGTGGGAGGCGCGCGAGCCGCGGGCGATGCTGCTGTGGAAGAACCTGCTGGCCGACCCGCGGTGGCGGCGGAAGGCCGAGGATCGGGGCGCCCGGTAGGGGCGACCGGCAGGTCGC
>JACPDV010000530.1:6974-9790 GCA_016183835.1 Armatimonadota bacterium | reverse complement strand
TCGGAGCGGCCCATCAGCCCCACCAGACGACTGCCCACGGAGTGCATCGGGCGGCCGAACTCCCGCTCGTTGCGCCACAGCCACGGCGCCTGCACCAGCATCGCCACGGCGCCGAACACGATCACCTCGCGCGTCAGCAGCCCCCGCCAGCTCCGGCAGCGCAGGGCGTTGGCCACGGCGAAGGCCGGGAGGTAGAGCTGGCCCGTGGAGCGGGTCAGGGCCGCCAGGCCGACGAACACCCCGGCCCACGCGGGGCGCGACAGCCCCTCCTCGAGGCGAACGGACCAGTACACGGCCAGCACGATCAGCGTGGCGAACACCACGTCGGTCATGGGTCGCTGCGAATTGGCGAACAGTGCCGGGTGGAAGAGACTCATCCACGCGCTGGCCTGCGCGACCACGACCGGGGCGCCGCACCGCAAGGCCACCGCCCTCAGGGCCAGGGGGAGCAGCAGGGCGTGGCACAGGATTGAGGGCGCGGCGTAAGCTGCGAACACCCGTCCGAGCAGGGCGACGAACGGCACCATCAGCAGCGGGAGGAGGGGGCCGGCGTAGTCCTCGGGCCGGCCGTGAGCGCCGGCGTAGCGCTGGATGTGCATCGCCACGTAGTCGATGTGGAAGCCGCGCCCGGCTACCAGGCTGTCGGCGAGGCAGGCGTAGACGAACGGATCTCCGGCCCACCAGGTGTCCCAGCCGAGCGTCGGCAGCAGCCGGGCGGCGGCCGCGACCACCTGCACGAGCACAAGGGCCCCGAAGAGAGCCCAGCCCTCCGGCGGGGGCGTGGCGCGCCACCGGGCGAGCCAGGCTCTGGCGCTGGGGAGGAGCAGCCTCGATGCCATCGCGTCCCTCTTCGGAAGGTGGCCGGGCCCTGGTCAGGCGGGACGAGGGCTGCCCTCCGCAGGTTGCGGCACAGCCACCGTAAGGGTGTTGACTCCCAGCATGAAGCGGCGCCGGAACGCCACCTGGAACCCGGCCTGGCCGAGCAGCTTGGCGGTCTGGGCCAGGTTCAGCCCCCAGACCTCGCCCTCTTTGACCCCGCGCTCGCTCTGATCGGCATCCCACGGCCTGCGCAGCCGATGCCACACCCGGGACAGGCCGGGCGGGATCATGGTGATCACGAGGCGTCCTTCCGGCTGGAGGAGACGGTGGGCCTCCTGGAGCACTTCGAGACGGTTGGGAATGTGGTTCAGCGCCGCCACGATGGTGACGGTGTCGAACGAGGTGTCGTCGTAGGGCAGGTGAGCGGTGACCTCGACCACCAGGTCGCAACCCTCCCAGGCGAAAACATCTACCCCGGTGCCGGGCCCGGAGTAGGCGTGCACCAGGGCATTGGTGCCGCAGCCGATGTCCAGGAGCCGCCCCCGGACCTCGGGCAGCACGGCCCGGACGCGCCAACGCATCAGCGCCTTCCCGAGAGTGTCCTTCATGCTCCGCGGTTCCTCTCCCCCGCAATGGGCCGGCGGCCGCCGCCCGCGCGGCGCGCGATCGTCAGCCGGTCACTGCGCGGCGTCCTCTTCCAGGTTGCCGGCGCTGATCTGCCGGCGGATCTGCGACAACTGATCCGCCACCGTGCCCAGCAATCCCACGAACATGCCGGACATCATGAGGAGGGCGGCCAAGACTGACAAGCCTGCGTGTTGAACCGCGATCTTGTAGCCGCCCCAGGCCGCGCCCAGCAAGAACAGGACGCCGGCCAAGGGCAGGAAGAACCGATTGGGGTTGAACAGCATCACCAGGCGGAACAGCATGCCGACGAACCTGGCGCCATCCTTGAACGGCCGGATCTTCGACGTGCCGGCTTGCCGCGCCTTGACCACGATGGGCTCGAAGCGCACGTTGTAGCCGCTGACCACGAAGCACATGGTGGACGTGGCCGAGACGCTGAAGCCCTGTGGCAGGAGGTGGATGAACTGCCGCATCAACCGGGTCCGGAAGGCGCGGAAGCCGCTGGTGAGGTCGGGGATCGGGGACTGCGCCAGGTAGCTGGCCACCCCGGACATGAGCCGGATCCCGACACCCCGGAAGGCGGTCGTCTCGGAGTCGGTCCCCCGGCGTCCCACCACCAGGTCGTAGGTGCCCACCTGGCTGACCAGCCGGTCCACGTCGTCCGGGTTGTGCTGCCCGTCGGCGTCCAGGATCACCATGATCTCGCCGCGCGCGCTGCGCAGGCCGGTCTTGATGGCGGCCCCGTAGCCCTTGTTGTAGGGGTGGCGGACCAGGCGCACGCGCGGGTAGCGGGAGATCACCTCGGCGGTGGCGTCGTGCGAGCCGTCGTCCACCACCAGGATCTCGATGTCGTCCCGGGGGCCGTAGCGCTCGACCAGGCGCTCCAGCACCTGCGCGATGGAACCCGCTTCGTTGTACGCGGGGATGAACACGGTCAGGCGGGTAGAGGTCGACACAGGCGAGATCCGCAAGGGGAGCGACCAGACCCACAACACTGCTCCCACGGCCGAGTATAGCATGACCGGGGGGCCGGGTCAAACACGCCGGCCGGCGCCGCTCGCGGCTCCCGGTGCCCCGCGGCTGGCTCGCGACCGGTGTCCACTTCGCCAGCCTCGTGGTAAACTGACGGCCACCCCGCGGAGCGCCACGGCTGTGTGCAGCGGTGGTGGGCAGCCCGTGCGTGCGCCCGCCTCCTCAACGCCTGTCGCCGTTCGCCCCTCTCGGCGTCACAAGGCCCCGCGGACGGAAAGGCCGGGGCCATGTCCCAGACTGCCGTTGAGCGCGCCTTGGTGATCGGCTTGATGCTCGCCGTCATCGCCATTGCCTCGGCTGGCCAACTCCTGCTCAAGGCGGGGCTCCGACAGGCGCTC
>JACPDV010000530.1:0-6964 GCA_016183835.1 Armatimonadota bacterium | reverse complement strand
GATCCAGGCAGCCGTGGACTACCTGCACATCTTCACCAGCCCCGTGGTGCTCCTCGGCCTCTGCTGCTACGCGGCCAACCTGTTCTTGTATCTGTTCGTCATCTCGCGGGCTCGGCTCGGGTTCGCCTACCCGCTGATCGCGCTGAACTACGCCCTGGTCTCGGTCCTGGCGTGGCGGTTCTTCGATGAGCCGATCAGCCGGCAGCAATCCGTCGGCCTGGCGATCATCATCCTCGGGGTGGTGGTCTTCGCCACGCAGCCGGAGCCCGCGAAGGCGCACGCCGTGGAACCTGCGGCGGAACAGTCGCTAGCGAGCCCGGCCGGGCGCTGAGCCGCCGGTCACTGGGCGTCCGACTCGTCGTCGGCGGGCGCCGGGCCCATGGCCGGAAGCCGGAACGCCGGATCCGGGGTCACCCCACGCCTCAGCTCGGGGCAAGCCCGCGCAGCGGCGTCGGCCAACATGCGGCTGAGCAGGGTGACGCCCAGCGGGGTGGGGTGGCCGTAGTCGTGGAACGCTGCCGGCGGCCAGCCGACGGCAGTCGAGTCGCGCCAGTCGAGCACTTCCAGGCCCTCGGCGCGCAACTGCTCCAGGCAACGGCCGAAGTAGGCCTCGGCCTCTGGGTAGCGCTCGTGCACGAGCTGGCGGTAGCGCGGGGCGAGCGGTGTGCACACCACGAGCACCTTGAGGCCATCGGAGCGGGCCAGCGCGGCGAGCTTCCGGAGTTGGCGGAGGCGCCCCGAGCCGGGCCGCCAGTTCTGGTAGAAGGCCTCGAGCGTCTCCACCAGCTTGGGCTCGTCCGCCGGCGTCGCGGGCTTGTCCCAGCCCTCGGCCAGCCGGCAGCGGCGGTCCGGCTCGAGCTCGGCGTGGTACGGCATCGGGCGGCCGCCCCGGGCGAGGAACCGTTGCAGCGCGCGCTGGGCGTCGCACGTGCGCCAGAGCCAGCCGATCAGGAGCGTCCGCACCTGGGGCGGGTCGTAGTCGTGGAGGCGTTCGTCGAGGGTGGCGTAGCGGCGATCACACAGGGTGACCCCCCAACTCGCATTGGTGTAGAAGTCGTCGAGACCGATCACCAACAGCGTCGCGCTGCGGAGCTTGTCGCGGCCCAGCCGGTACTCCGTGAGCGCATCGAACGGGGTGCCGGCCGCGACGGCGAGGTTCAGCACGCTCCCCGCCGGGACGCCCAACGCCTGCTCGATCTGGAGGGGAGAGGCGCCGATCCGGAGCCGGCTGGAGCCCGTCACCACGACGAGCGGGTCCGGGCTGGGGGTGACAATGGCGTCGATGCGGCTCTGGATGGCGTTCAAGCCGCCGCCCCCGAACTGGGTCCACAGCCACTCCTGCCGCGCCAGTCCGAACTCCATCACCAACAGCGTGGCGAGCGCCACCAGCACCGCCTTCGGCAGCGGCGGACGGCCTTCGAGGTTCGTGTTGAACCATCTCATTCCGCCGCCTCGGTGCCGGCCAGTGCGGGACAGGATCGGGCGATGGCGTCGACCAGCAGATCGGTCATCAGCGGCACGCCGTCGACGCCCACGTGCGTGGAGTCGTGGAAGGCGGTGATCGGCCAACCCAGGGCCTCGTCGTCCCGCCAGTCGTAGACCGGCAGGCCGTCGTCGCGGAGGCGCTGGAGGCAGCTCCGGAACTGCGGCTCGGCCTCGGGACAGCGCTCGTTGGCGAGCCGGCGGTAGCCGCCGTAGAGCGGGACCGAGACCACCATCACCGTCAGGCCGTCGGCCCGGGCCAGGTACGCGAGCCGTTCGAGCTGCCGCAGCCGGCCGAACCCGGGAGCCCAGTCGCGGTAGAACTCGCCCACCATCTGGCTGACGTCGCTCCGTGGGTCGATGGGCGGATCGTTCTGCTCGCGCACCCGGCGGCCCGGCAGGAGTGAGAAGCTCATGCGCGGGTCCGGCCGTCCCAGCCTGGCGGCGAAGTGCTGGAGCAGGTTCTGCACGTCGGCCGTGCGGTAGAACCACCCCGTCACCAGGCTCGGGCGCTGCGGCGGGTCGTAGTCGCGGAGCCGCTCAGCCAGAGTGGCGTACCGGCGGTCGGTGGCGTCCACGCCGTATCCGGCGCTCACGTCGAAGTCGTCGAGGCCGTACACGAGCAGCCGGGCCTGCCGCAGCTTGGGGCGCGCGGCGCGGTAGATGGTCAAGCCGGCGAACGGCGTGCCGCCGCCCATCGCGAGGTTGTAGACCGATCCCGCCGGCAGTCGCAGGCGGGCTTCGAGCGCTTCGGGCAGGACGGCGTCGCGGATCCGGCTGGACCCCATCACCACGATCGCCGGGCCGGGCGTGGCCTCGTTGATGGCGTCGATGCGCAGCCGTACCGCGTTGCCCGCCATGTTGCCGTAGCCGTTCCAGAACCAGTCCTGCCGCGCCAAGCCGAACTCGACGGCCAGCAGGATCGCGAGGGTCACCAGCAGTGCCTTCGGCAGCGGCGGGCGGCCTTCGAGGTTAGAACTGGAAATACAGGAAGGGCGCATTGGAGCTCGGTCTCACCATCACGATCAGGAGCACCAGGAAGGCGTAGTAGAGGCCCTGCAGCACCCACGGCCAGCGGCGGCAGGCCTCGTGCTCGCCGGCGCGGACCTGCGGGCCGTCGATCAGCGCCAGCGCCACCAGCAGGCCGGCCAGCCCGCCCAGCCGCTTCACGGCGAGCGGTCCGTGCCAGTGGACGATGCCGCTCAGGACCGCCATCGCGTCGGCGAAAGTGTGTGCCCGGAAGAACACCCCCGTCACCAGCACCACCGCCAGCGTGAGGGCCCAGGAGGCCACGAACGCGAGCCGGTCGGCCCGGTCCGGCGGCTCGGGCTGCTCGCGCCCGGCCCGCCGCTGCTGCAGCAGGTAAAGCCAGACCCGGTGCACCACCAGCGCCACACCGTGGATGCCGCCCCACACCACGAAGTTCCATGACGCACCGTGCCACAGACCACCTAGCAGCATCGTGATCATCAGGTTGCGGAAGATCATCGCCCGGGAGCCGCGGTTGCCGCCCAGCGGGATGTAGAGGTAGTCTCGCAGCCAGCGGGAGAGCGAGATGTGCCACCGCTGCCAGAACTCCTGGACGTTCCGCGACAGGTAGGGCCAGCGGAAGTTCTGGATCAGCTCGATCCCCATCATCCGGCTGATGCCGCGCGCGATGTCGGTGTACCCGGCGAAGTCGCCGTAGATCTGCAGCGCGAAGGCCACCACTCCGCGCACCAGGATCAGGCTGGACTGCTCGAGCGGCGCGTTGAACGCCAGATCCACGTAGGGCGCCAGCCGGTCCGCCAGCGCCTTCCGCGCCAGCCCCACGAGCACCAGCACCGCGCCGCTGCCGATCTGGTCCCAACTCACTTTGCGCGGACGCGCGAGCTGCGGGAGCAGATCGTCCGTCCGCTGGATCGGGCCGGCCACCAGGTGCGGGAAGTAAGCCACGTAGAGCGCGAAGGTAACGAAATCAGAGCAAGTCTTGGACCGGTCGCGGTAGACGTCGATGGTGTAGGCCATGGCCTGGAAGGTGTAGAAGCTAATGCCGACCGGCAGCACCACGTGGAGCAGCCAGGGATGCGCCTCGATGCCCATCAGCCGCAACAGGCCCACGGCGGAATCGGTGAAGAAGTTGTAGTACTTGAAGAAGCCGAGGAAGGTCAGGTTCGTCGCGATGCTGACGGTCACCAGCCTGCGGCGCTGCCCGGCGTCTTCGCACACGGCGAGCCGCTTGCCGATGTAGTAGTCCACCGTGGTGGAGGTGAGCAGGAGGAAGAGGAACCGCCAGTCCCAGCAGGCGTAGAAGAACCAGGAAGCGGCCAGCAGGCCGATGGTCTGGATGCGGAACGCCGCGATGAGGTAGAGCGGATAGACGGCGAGGAAGAACAGCGCGAACTGCCAGGTATTGAACAGCATGCCCGAGGCCGAGCCTCCTACAGCAGTGGTTCCCGGAGATCAGTGCTCGGAATGCGCCCGGTCGCGCGCCCTCCCACATCAGGTGTTCATTCTATACCCACCCTCGTCATCGCGAAAGGGCCAAACCCTGCCGGCTGCCCGGCGATAGACAGGGGTGCGGGACCGCGTGATACTATGGGGCGGCGGCCGCCTCGCGGCGAGAGCGGCCCGCCGGCAGCCAGGAGTGCGCCAGGGTGCTGTTCAACTCGGTGACTTTCGCAGTCTTCTTCGCCGCTTTCTACGTTCTCTATCTGGCCGGGCGGCGGAGCCGCGTCCTCCAGAACGTGCTGCTCCTCCTCGGCGGCTACCTCTTCTACGGCTGGTGGGACTGGCGCTTCCTCAGTCTGCTGTGGATCTCCACCATCTCCGACTACTTCTTCGGCCTGGCGATCCACGGCGCCGAGACCGAGGGCCGCCGCCTGGGCCTCGTCCGCCTGGCCGTCACCATCCAGCTCGCGCTCCTCGGGGTGTTCAAGTACTTCGACTTCTTCGCCACCAGCGCGCAGCACGTGCTGCAGTCGCTGGGACTCCAGGTGCAGCCGCTGCTGCTCCATGTCGCGCTGCCGGTGGGCATCTCGTTCTACACCTTCCAGTCGATGACCTACACCATCGACATCCACCGCCGCAAGCTCGAGCCGACCCGCAGCTTCCTCGACTTCGGCGTGTTCGTTTCGTTCTTCCCGCAGCTCGTGGCCGGGCCTATCGAGCGCGCCCGGAACCTCATCCCGCAGATCGCCGCGCCGCGCCGGATCACCGTCGCCCAGGTCGATGCCGGGCTGTTCCTCCTGCTCTGGGGCTACTTCAAGAAGATCGTCGTCGCCGACAACCTGGCGCCCATCGCCAACCAGGTCTTCAACCACTGCACGCAATACCACGGCCTCGACCTGGCCCTTGCCGTGCTGGCCTTCACCTTCCAGATCTACTGCGACTTCTCCGGCTACTCCGACATCGCGCGCGGTCTGGCCAAGCTCCTCGGCTTCGAGCTGACCATCAACTTCAAGCTGCCCTACTTCGCCCGCACGCCGAGCGAGTTCTGGCAGCGCTGGCACATCTCGCTCTCCACCTGGCTCAGGGACTATCTGTACATCCCGCTCGGCGGCAATCGGCACGGGCGGGCGCGGACCTACCGCAATCTCCTGCTGACCATGCTCCTGGGCGGCCTGTGGCACGGCGCGGCCTGGAACTTCGTGATCTGCGGCGGCTTCCACGGCCTGCGCTTGTGCATCTACCGCCTGATCGAGGAGCGCCGGCCGGCGGAGCGGCCCCCGGACGGGTCGCTGCGCGCGCTCGGCGCGTTCGGCGAGTGGCTGCTCCTCTTCGCGCTGGTCAACGTGAGCTGGGTCTTCTTCCGCTGCCAGTCGGTGCCGCAGATCACCTATGTGCTGTCCCACCTCGGACCCGGCTGCTCGCCCGGCACCCTGAGCCTGGCTGCCCGGGTCGCCTTCTATACCTGGCCGCTGGTGGCGATGCAGCTCTATCAGCACGTCACGGGCGACTTGCTGGCCCTGGCGCGCTGGCGGCCGGCGTGGCGGGTCGTGCCCTACGCGTTCCTGCTCCTCTGGTTGTTCGTCTTCGGCGCGCGCGAGGCGGTCCAGTTCATCTACTTCCAGTTCTAGGAGGCATGGCCATGCAGCAATCCAGAGCAGATCCGCTGCCCACCGAGCGGCCGTTGGCGGCGACCGCCGGGGGCGTGGTGGCGACGCTGCTCGGCTGCCTGCTGCTCCTCTTGCCTGCGAACTGGGTGGCCGCGCACTTCAGCCACGACCTCAACTACACCCTCGTGCCCACTAAGTGGCAGATGCTGGCCGACCTGCGCGAGTCGGTGGACTGGCTGGTGGTGGGCGACTCCGACGGCCTCCACGGCGTGGTGCCCAGTCTCCTGGAGCAGGGGCTCGGCGGCCGCAGCGTCAACCTGTGCACCCTGGGCTACCTTCTCGCCCTCCAGGATCCCTGGGTGGTGGAGACCTACCGGCAACGCCTGGGCCCGCCGCAGAACGTGGTCGTGGTCCACTCGTACGGCGTCTGGCCGCGGCCGTGGGGCGACTACACCGTGCAGGTGATGGCCCGCGTCCCGTTGCCCTGGGGCTACTGGCGGCGCCTGCGGCCGGCGATCGCCCTGACCCCGCGCGAAGCCTGGGAGCTCTGGCTGCAACGCTACGTCCCGCTCTATGCTCGCGCCAGCGCCATCCAGAACCGCGTCTTCCGGCTCGGACCACTGGCACGCCTGGACCTGGCCGCTCAAGCAGAGGACGAGGAGGGGGCCGACGTCGCGGCGGCCGAGCCGGTCCCGCTGACTGGCTCGCCGCCCCCGGAGGTCCGGGTGGCGCCTGAGGATCTCAAGCAGGGCTTCCTCCCTGCCCGGCCCGGCACGGCGCACGCCCTCCAACAGCGGCTGCGGGAGGCGCATGCCAAGCCGCCCACGGGCGAAGTCTCACCACCGAACGTACAAGCGCTCCGGGCGTTGATGGACGCGGCCGAGCGCGACGGCTTCGAGCTCTGGATCGCCAACGGCCCGATTGCGCAGGCCATGCAGCGGGATCCCGCGGTCAGGGCGGGCCTCGACGCGCTCGACCAGTCCCTCCTCCGACTCACCGCCGGGCGCCCTCACGTCCACTTCCTGCCCGGGCGGCTGGCGCTGCCCGACACGTGGATGCAGAGCCCCGACCACGCGCTGCCGGCCGGAGCGATGGCGTACAGTCGTGACCTGGTCCGGCGCATCCGGGCTACCGGGGTCAGCTCCGTCGGCCCGGCGCCTCGATGAGCTGCTGGCAGACCGTGGTGAACACGCCGGCCACGTGAGCCCAGTCCAGCTCGTCCGCGTCGGCGGCGCCGGCTGCGCCCATCCGCTGCCGCAGCTCCGGATCGGCCAGCAGGCGCTCGACGGCCGTGCCGAGCGCCTGCGGGTCGCGCTGGGGCACCAGGCAGCCGTTGATCCCGTCATGGACCACATGGCTCACGCCCCCTACGTCGGTGGCCACCACCGGCACGCCGGCCGCCATCGCCTCGATCACCGCGGTCGGCAGGCCCTCGCTCATGCGCT
>JACPDV010000497.1 GCA_016183835.1 Armatimonadota bacterium | reverse complement strand
GCGCAAGGCCGTGTTCGAGCGGGTCGAGGTGCCGCCGCCGGGCGACGAGGAGGTGCTGGTCCGCACCACGTGGTCGTGGATCTCGAACGGCACAGAGGGCTCGTTCCTGCGGGGCGAGCGGGCCAACGGCGAGACGCCGGCGAGCACCGAGCAGCCCGCGCCGTTCCCCATCGTGCCGGGCTACCAGCGGGTGGGCGAGGTGGTGGCCGCCGGGCGTGAGAGCGGGTTCGAGCCGGGGCAGCGCGTGTTCGTCACCATCAGCCGGTGCGAGGGGATGGCGGTGCCGTTCGGCGGCCACCTCCACGTCGCCCCGGCGCACGCCTCACAGGTCCGCCGCCTGCCCTCGGGCGGGCCCGCGGAGGAAGCCTACGCCGGACTGGTGCTCACCCAGGTGGGGTACAACTGCGGCTCGAGGCCCGAGCTGAGCCCGGGTGACGCGGCGCTGGTGATCGGCGACGGCATGGTGGGGCAGTGGGCGGCGCAGACGCTGCGGCACTGCGGCGCACGGGTGCTGCTCCTCGGCCGCCACGACGAGCGCCTGGCACGCTTCGACCGCGGCGCGAACGACCGCGTGGTCAACACGAAGCGGGAAGACGCCGGTCACGCCACCGCCGAGTGGGCGCCGGAGGGGCTGCAGGTGCTGGTGGACACCGTGGGCAGCAACGAGACGGTGGAGGCGCTCTTCATGCACCTGCGGCACTACGGTCAGATCGTTTCGGCGGGCTACCTGCACGATCGCGGCAAGCTCGACGTGCAACTCCTCCGGTTCCGCGAGGCGGCGCTCTACGCACCGTCCGGCTGGGCGGCCGACCGGCTCGACGCCACGCTGGCGGGCGTGCGTGAGGGCTGGCTGCAGACGCTCCCCCTGGTCACCGACCGGCTCCCGGCGACGGAGGTGGCGGAGGCCTGGCGGCGCATCTTCGACGAACGCGACCGCACGCTCGGCGTGCTGCTCGACTGGCGGGAGGTGACGGCGTGAAGGCTCTCCAACTGATGGCCCCGGGCCAGGCCGAAGTGATCGACGTGCCCGTGCCCGAGCCCGGCCCGGGCGAGGTGCGGGTCAAGGTCACCGCCTGCAACACCTGTCCGCAGTGGGACCTGCACCTCCATCACGGCGAGCCGATGTTCGTCGGTGCGGCGCTCGACTACCCCTACACCATTGGCCAGCCGGGGCACGAGATGACGGGCGTCGTGGATGCCGTGGGCGCGGGCGTCGCGTCGTTCGCAGAGGGCCAGCGGGTGGCCGCCTGGCGCGACGCCGGGCACCACCGCTGGGGCTGCTACGCCGAGTACGTCAACTGCCTGGAGGGCAACCTGCTGCCCGCTGATCCTCGGCGAGATGAACGCGGTGCGCGGGCGGCCGGCGGCCGTGAACGGGCTCGGCCCGGCGGGCGTGATCGCCGCGCAACTGCTCAAGGCGGAGGGCGCCACGAGCGTGACGGCGTTCGAGCTGAGCGCGAAGCGGCGCGAGGAGGCGCTCCGGCACGGCTTCGTGGATGCGGCGCTCGACCCCTCGGCGGAGGAGACGCTGCGAGAGTACCCGGCCGGCCACAAGCCGTTCGACGTGAGCATCGACTGCGTGGGCTACCCGAACGCAGTGCGGTTCCTGATGGATCGCACGCGGCGGCACTTCTCGCTTTTCGCGGTGCAGCGACACGACTACGTGTTCACCCCGGGCGACTACCAGCTCATCCTGGTCGGCTACCAGGGCCACTCGAAGCCGGCGGCGGAGTATGCGATGGCGCGAATCGCCGCGGGCGAGCTGGAGATGCGGCCACTGGCGACGGTCGAGCTGCCGCTGGAGCGGTACCTGGAAGGGGTGAAGCTGCTGGAGCGGCAGGAGGCGACGAAGATCTGCTACCGGCCATGACGGTCGGGGCGGACCCGGCGACTGAAGTCGCGGCAACCATACCAAACCCACCTGCGTGGGTTTCCAGAATCCGAGTCCGCGCGGGCGGACTTCGCATGGTTGCCGCGGTTTCCAACCGCCGGGTGACGGCTGGGCAGGAGGGGCTCAGAGGGACGACGATGCGCGCAACGCTCTGCCTGCTGATGGCCGCCGCCGCCCTCGCCGCCGACCCCGGCGAGCTGGTGACGAACGGCGACTTCTCCGCCCGCGGCGCCGGGCGGCCGCTGCCCGACGGCTGGATCGCCATCGGCAGCGACGGCGGGCGGGAAGAAGTCACCCTCGAGGAGCTGCCCGACGGCACCCGGGCGCTCCGGATCACCGCGCTCGAGCCGGGCAAGCGCTGGGGTCCCGGCATCGGGCAGCTCGGCATCGGCGTCAAGGGCGGGCAGTGGTACCGCCTCCGCTTCCGCGCCCGCTCGGACCGGCTCCGTTCGGGCCAGGTCTATGCCGCGCTGCGCGACGTCACCAACTGGCCCGCCAACCTGCTCTGGACCCAGCGCGAGGTGGAGCCGGCGTGGACCGATGTGGCCATCGAGTTCCAGGCAGCGCGCGACCTTGACGGCAAGAACAGCCGGCTGCAGCTCAACTTCGACGGCGGCGGGACGCTGCTCGTGGCCGGCATCTCCCTCGTGCCCATCGATCCCCCGCCGCCCCCGCCGCCGCCCAACCTCGTGAGCAGGACGCGCTGGTTGGCGCGCTCGACCCCCGCAACGCCGCCGAGGGGCGGGCCTCGTACCGGCTCGATCTAGGCGGCGAGACCTTTCCCAGGCTGGTCAACGACTTCGAGTACAGCCGCCGGGCTACGCCCACCACCACCATCCTGCGCGCGCTCCCGCTCGCCAACATCGGCTACCTGCCGGTGGAGCCGAACCAGCCCTTCGTGCTCTCGGCCTCGCTCAGGGCCGAGCCCGCCGGGCTCCCGGTGACGCTCCGCATCCGCGCCTTCGGTCAGCCGACGGTGGAGCAGACCGTTACCACCACGGCGCAGTGGGCCCGCTACGCGCTGCCCTTCCGGCCCGCTGGCGCGGCGGTCTGCGTACACATCGAGGCCAGGCTCCCGGACGGCCAACCGAGAGCCACGCTGTGGGTCGACGGGGTGCGACTGGCGCCGGGCGACGAGCGCGAGTTCGCGCCCGCGTTTCCGGTGGAAGTCGGCGTGAGCACCGGCCGCGAGGGCAACTGGTACCGACTCGGCGAGCCGTTGTCACCGTCCGCCACCCTCGCCAACGCCGGCACGGACCCGGAGACCGTGACCCTGCGCTGGTGGTGTGACGACTTCTTCGGCCGCCGCGGCGCCGAACGGCGCGAGACGGTGACGCTGCGGCCGGACGCCACGCGCCGTGTGCCGATGGCCACGCAGATCACCGAGGCCGGCTTCTATCGGCTCCACACCGTCCTGGCCGGCCGCGGCTGGGAACAGCGGCGCGACGATCGCCTGGCCGTGATCCTCCCCATCGGCGACGATCCCGAGCAGCTCGGCTTCGTGGGTCTCAACCACCCGTTCGTCTCCGACCTGTTCATGCGCGTCAGCCGCCGGCTGGGCGCCGGCTGGGCGCGGTTGTGGGCCGCCAAGTGGAACGATGTGGAGCCTGAGCAGGGCCGCTGGACGTTCGACGAGACCGACGCCCAGCTTCGGCGCAACCAGGACCTGGGCTATCGCACGCTCCTCTGTCTGGCGACGCCGTCCGCCGGCTGGGCCAGCTCCGCGCCGGCCGAGGTAAGCGGAACCACCGAGGCCGAGAGCGAGCCGCGGCGCCACTGGTGGCGGCCCCGGAGCTTCGACGACTACCAGATCTACGTCGCCACGGTGGTCCGGCGCTACCGCCGCCAGGTCAACCACTGGGAGGTGTTCAACGAGCCGGTGGAGGTCAAAGGCGGGCCGCAGGGCAACCTGGACATGGCCGCCAACTACGCCCGGTTTCTCGAGATCGTCCGCGGCGTGGTGGAGCAGGAGGACCCCGACGGGGCCGTGCTGGGCTGCGGGCTGGGCTACCTGCACTCGCAGCCCGACCTGGACGCGGTGCTCCGGCGCATGCAGATCCTGAGCGAGCACCGCTACCCCGGTTTCGCCGCGCCCGCCGGGCTCCAGGACGACCTCGACGAGACCGCCGCGCGGCTTCACAGGGCCAACCCCATCGCGCGGATCTGGATCACCGAGTACGGCGTGTACGCCGACGACGATCCCGACCCCACCACGCTCGGCTCGCGGTTCATGGTGCAGGCGGGCGACCAGAGCGAGCGGAAGGCGGCGGTGCGGGTGGCGCAGCACCTCGTCTGCGCGCGGGCGGCCGGGGTGGCGACGGTCTTCTTCCACATCGGCAACTGGCCGTTCCTGGTCAACTTCGAGCACGGCTGCGGGTTCCACCCGTTCTTCGAGTACGCCGGCGTGCCGCGCAAGACCGGCGTGGCGGTCAACGCCGCGGCCTGGCACCTGGCCGGGGCCAAGCCGGTGGCGCGGCCGGCAAACACCGCGGAGCTGACGGCCTACGAGTTCCAGCGGGGCGGCGCCACGCTGTTCGTGGTCTGGTCTTCGATGCGGGCGGAGACGGGGAAGACATTGCGCGCGGCGCTGGCGGGTCCATCCGTGACCATCCGCCACGTGGCGGGCGGCCGCTGCGCGGCACCGGAGAAGCTGGACGACTCGCCGCTGTACGTGGCGGTCACCAATGCGGCGGAGGCGATGGCGCTGCGGAACGCGCTCGAAGCTCGGAGTCGAGGATGATCGCTACCGTGTGGCACGGGCAGTCTGCATCCCGTGCTCTGCCGACAGCCGGACACTGGCAGCGGACTGCCAGTGCCACACGCCGCATCGCGCTTCCGGCGTTCCCCGGCTGCCTCCTCGTCTGTCTCCTGGCCGGGACAGCTCCAGCCGCCGATACATGGCAGACGCGGCTGTACCTCGCCGGCACCGAGACCTGGCACGCCCGCATCCCCGTCGATCTGGCCAATCACTCGGCCGAGCCGCTGGAGGGCTACCCCGCCGCCGTGACCATCGGCCAGGCGCCGGGGCAGATCGACCTGGTCCGCCAGCCGGCGCGCGAGCTGCGCGTCTGCGATCGCGCCGGCACCGAGCTGCTCTTCGACCTCCGCGCGCCCGACGGCCGCCGCGTCGACGACCAGCCCATCCCGCTCGGCGCCACCCTCACCCTCCCCGTCACGGCCGCGGCGGGCGAGACGCAACGGCTCTACCTCTACTTCGAGCATCCCGCCACCTGGCCCGTGCCCGAGTGCCTGGAAGGCGGCGCGGGGCTCGTGGATCTCGGCTTCGAGGTGGACGGCGAGTGGCGCCACACCGCCGTGGATGCACGACACCGCCTCGCTCGGGTTGCCACAGCGCCGCACACGGGGCAGAGCTGCATGCGTTGCGAGGTGGACGCCGGCGCGGAGTCCAGGTGGACCACCGCCCACCAGACCGGCATCGCGATGCGGCCGGGCCGGCGCTACCGAGTCTCGGCGTGGGTCAAGGGCGAGAACGTCGTGGGCACGTCGGGCTGGTTCGTGCACGTGGCCACCGCCACCGACCCGATGGCCGTCAGCCAGCTCGTGAAGGCCGGCGACGGCACCTTCGACTGGCGTCCCGTGAACCTCGAGTTCACGGCTCCGCCGGGTGCCGTGAGCCTGGACACCGGCACCATCCTGTACGGCACCGGCAGCGCCTGGTTCGACGACGCGCGGCTGGAGCGGCTCGACCCCGAGCCGGACGTGACGGCCACCGGCGGGCCGGTGGAGCGGCTCAAGCTCGCCGCGCCGCCCGCGCAGCGGCCGTTCATCGAGGGCTACGAGTGCCGCCTGCCGGTGTACCTGATCAACCCGGGCGACGCGCTCAAGGGCACCCTCGTGCAGGTGCGCATCAGCCGGCTCAAGGCCCTCTTCCACCGCGGCTTCAGCGCCGGGCCGCTCCGGCTCGTGGACCCGGCCGGCGGCGCGGCGATCCCGTGCCTGGCGTTGGGCGAAGACCTGCTCTTCTCCGCCGCCGTCCCGGCGCGCAGCCGCAAAGCGTTCGACCTCTACTTCAGCCGGGACCCGAAGCTCCGCGGCGGCACGGCCTCCAGCTACCAGTCGCTCCTCGACAGCCCGGCCAACCTGGCGAAGAACCCCTCGTTCGAACGCGGCGGCGAGCTGCCCGACGACTGGCCGCCCGTCACCGGAGGCGGCGAGAAGCCGGCCGAGGTGCGGCGCGTCGAGGGCGGGCCGTTCGGCGGGCACTGCGTGCGGACCACCACCAGCGCGTCCGGCACCTGGACCGGCTGGAGCCAGACCCAGCCCGTGGAGCCGAACACCGACTACGTCCTCCTTTGCCGCTCGCGCACCCTGGACCTGGCCGACCACCCCGCGCGGCTCAATGCGCACCTCCTCGACAGCGCCGGGAACCGGCAGTACTGGAGCGGCGGGCCGGAACTCACCGGCACCACGGACTGGACCCTCGTCGGCGGGCGGCTGCACACGGCGGCCGACACCGGACAGGTTATCCTCTACCCCACCACCAATGCCCGCGGCACCGTCGAGTACGACGGGGTGGTCTTCGCCCGCGCCGTGCCCGCGGCAGCGGGGGAGGTGGAGACACGCCCCGAGCGCAGCGGGCCCGAGGTGCGCGCCTGGGTCGAGGACCCGC
>JACPDV010000496.1 GCA_016183835.1 Armatimonadota bacterium | reverse complement strand
TGGAGCATCTCGGCCATCACCGGCCACCAGCGCTCGAGCAGGTCGGGGATCTGCTGCGCCCAGACGGCCAGGTCCGGCGCCTCCGAGCAGTCGAGGCGGACCTCGAACGGATACTGGAAGGCGGGCAGCGCCGGGGTGGTCTCCAGGTCGATCTCGCGCACGGCGAGCCAGAAGGTGCCGTCCTCGGTGGCCCGGATGCGCAAGGCCCGCACCGCCCGCCCGCCGCCGTCGAGCACGGCGCTGCCGTTCTCGAAAGGTACGGGATTGGTGAACGTCTCGCCGTCGATGGACGTCTCCAGCACGCCGTGCTCGAGCGGGTCCAGCCCATCGCTCCGGCCGGTCTGGGCTTCGGCCTTGTTCAGGTTGACCGGCTGGACGAATCGGAGGGTGAAGCAATCGCCGGCCTTGGGTGGGCGGTGCGACCAGAAGTAGCTGTCCTGCCGGCCGTCGAAGGCGAGCTGCGGCACGTAGTCGAGCCAGGTTGGCAGCGAGCTGCGGACCAGCAGCGGGGCGGGCTCAGGGGCGGCGATGGCGGGGGCGAGGAAGAGGGCGAGGAGGAGGAGGGCCATGCATGTCGCCGCAGTCGGTGGGTGCCAACGTAGGGGCGACCCTTGTGGTCGCCCGTCAGGGCCCGGTGCGCGGCCGCTACTACCGGAACGGGCGACCACAAGGGTCGCCCCTACGACTGGAACATTGGCGATCTGGGCTCCGGGCAGCGCATTGTGCAGCGCCGGACTGGAATCCTGTCGAGGACGAAAAGGACTTCGCGGAGGCGGATCGAACAGCGGCGCGGGGCTCGGACGCATCCCCACCCGGAGGATTCCCACCGTGAAAGACATCTCCATCGGCTCCTGGGCCTACTCGATCGGGCCGTATGCCGACCACCCCGTGCCTTGGAACGAAGTCATCACCAAGGTCTCGTGCCTCGGCTTCCAGGGCATCGAGCTGGGCGGGTTCCCGCCGCATCCGAATCCCACCGACCTGCCGGACAAGGACCAGCGCGAGCAGGTTAAGGACATGGTCGAAGCCGTGGGCCTCCGCTTCTCCGGGCTCGCCGCTGACCTGTGGTCGCAGCACCTGATCGACACGGACGACAACTCCGCCTACCTGGCCGCCTTCCGCGCCAATCTCGAGTTCTGCGTGGACCTGGGGATCCAGGGCATCCGGGTCGATACCGTGCAGCCGCCCACCATCTTCGACCAGGTCGACGCCGCCACCGCTCGGAGCCGCGTGGTGAACACCTGGAAGCAGTGCGCCGCCGAGGCCGCCGACGCCGGGAAGTACGTCACCTGGGAGTTCGAGCCGGGCTTCGCGTTCAATAAGCCGAGCGACATTGTACGGATCTGCGAGGAAGTCGGCGCCGACAACTTCGGGGTGCAGTTCGACACCTGCCACGCCCACATGGTGGCCGCCGTGGGCGCGCGGCAGCCGGGTCAGCGCGAGACCCTGCCGGGCGGCGCCCTCGAACTGGCGCAGAAGCTCCGGGGGAAGATCAACCACCTCCACCTGATCGACTCCGACGGCACGCTCCACAACGACGAGACCAGCACCCATGCGCCCTTCGGCGAGGGCGTGCTCGACTTCGACACGCTCCTGCCCGAGCTCAACCGCAACACGCTGCCGCACAACTGGTGGACCATCGACCTCTGCTTCTGGCCCGACGCATGGGAAGTCACGGCGCGGTGCAAGCAGGCGGTGGACGCGCTGAATGCGAAGTAGAGCGCGTGGGGAGCTGGGCGTATGTTCACGAGTAGGTCCGCCGGCGCCGTTCTGTGGCGAGCCTCGCGGCGGGCGCGGGCCCCCGCCCCACGCCGGCATTTGAACGCAACCAATAGCACACCCTACGGCGGATCGAGGAGTTGGTGATGAGCAAGCCGATCAACGTGGGGATCATCGGGTACGGCTTCATGGGCCGCGCCCATAGCAACGCCTACAGCAAGCTGACCCAGTTCTTCGACACCGAGCACGTGCCGGTGATGAAGGCCGCCTGCGCGCGGAACCGTGACACCATCACCGAGTTCGCCGGCCGCTGGGGCTGGGAGAGCGTCGAGACTGACTGGCGCGCCCTGATCGAGCGGCCGGACATCGACGCCATCGACATCTGCGTGCCCAACCACCTTCACCGCGACATCGCCGTGGCCGCCGCCCGGGCCGGCAAGATGGTGCTCTGCGAGAAGCCGCTGGCCATGGACGCCTCCGAAGGGCGCGAGATGTGCGAGGCCGTCGAACGGGCCGGCGTGCCGAACCTGGTGTGGTTCAACTACCGCCGCGTGCCGGCCATCGCGCTGGCGCACCAGCTCGTGGACGAAGGCCGGCTGGGGCGGGTCTTCCACTATCGCGGGCTCTACCTCCAGGACTGGACCATCAGCGAGGACCTGCCGCAGGGTGGGCACACCCTCTGGCGGCTCGACGTGGCGGAGGCCGGCAGCGGCGTCACCGGCGACCTGCTCGCCCACAGCATCGACACCGCCATGTGGCTGATCGGCGGCGTCGACTCCGTGACGGCGGTGACCGAGACCTTCATCAAGGAGCGCGAGCTGCAGGACGAGCCGGGGAAGGTCATGCCGGTCGGCATCGACGACGCCTGCGCGTTCCTGGTGAAGTTCAAGAACGGCGCCATCGGCACGTTCGAGTCGACCCGCTACGCCCGCGGGCGGAAGAACTTCAACACCTTCGAGGTCAACGGCGCCAAGGCGGCGATGTACTTCAACCTGGAAGAGGCGCACAAGCTGCTCTACTACGACCACGCCGACGACGGCATCATCCGCGGTTGGCACGACGTGCTGGTGACCGACAGCGACCACCCCTACATGAGCCACTGGTGGGTGCCAGGCTGTGTGATCGGGTACGAGCACACCTTCATCAACGCACTGGCCGACTTCCTCACCGGGCTGGATACGGGCGTGCCGAGCCAGCCGGACTTCCGCTGCGCGCTGGAGACGCAGTTGGTCTGCGACGCGGTGCTGGCCTCGGCCAGGACGGGGCAGTGGGTCCGGGTCGGCGAAGCGTGACCTACCAGTGGTGGTGGTAGCCGATGCCGAGGCTGGGCACCAGCCGCGCGCCGTAGCTCGCCACGCGGGCTGACGGGATCAGCAGCTCGAGCGCCGGACGCACCGACCAGCGCGGCGTGAGGCGCAGATCGAGGTACGCGCCGAGCGCCGCGTCGTTGAAGCCGTCGATGCCGCGGCCGAAGTCGAGCCCCACGTCGCCGGTGAGCTGCAGTTCGGCGCGGCTGCCGACGCGCAGCGGGTGGCGCACGCCGGCGTCGAGGTAGAAGCCCACGTTGCGGTCGAGGTCGTAGGCGCCCTCGAGCACGAGCCGGGTACGACGGCCGTAGCTCAGTCCGCACTTCGCTTCCCAGGTGGTGGGGCCGACCCAGCGGAGGCGGCTGTAGTAGGCTACGGCGGCTTCCAACGCCAGCGGCCACGCGCTCGACGTCCAGCGCGCCCCGGCACTGTAGCGGCCCTCGGCGTCGTGGACGCCGCTGTCGATGGTGTAGTAGCTCTGGTGGCGGCCGACGAGGGAGACGTTCGGCCCCAAGGCGAGGTCATACTCGCTGCGGCCGTAGAGGCCGGTGTTGGCGAGGACAGCTCCCCTGAACATGTCGTAGGCCGCCACGCCGTAGGTGCTGTCGGAAGACAGAGGTAGGCGGGCTTGACAGGGCAACACGACGGCAGCGGCGAGCAGGACGGGCAGACGGGAATGGCACGGCACGGCAATACTCCACGATGGGCCACTACGCGACACTGGCGCGGACCGGTCGGGATGAACGCCGGCCGGAGACAGGGCGCCGCGCCGCCCGCTGGTTCTAGCGCACGCTGACCTGCACCAGGTCGAGATCGGCGTGCAGCCGCACTTCCTCGCGGAACCGGCCGTTGTCGCCGGGCTTGACCGCGTGGCCGTTGATGGACACCGCGTGCCCCCGCGCCACCCGGCCCGAGGCCGTCACGTCGCCGTTCCCCTCGCGGTCCACCAGCCGCTCCAGGATGGCCCCCGCCTCGGCCCGACTCAGGTTCTGCGCCGGCAGGAAACGGTTGTCGGTGTAGCCGATCAGCAGCTTGCCCTCGGCCGTCGGCCCGTTCTTCGTGGCCACCGCCACGTAGCCCACCGCCCACTGCGGCACGTCCGCGGCGTCGTCGAAGCCGAGCGCCTCGTTCATCCGCTTCTGGGCGTCGCCCTCCAGCCCGGCGGCGCGCACCACCAGCACCGTGTTCTCTACCCGGCGGATCGGCGTGTTGGGCCGGAACTGGCCGCCCGGATAGCCCTTCACCACCCCGCGCTCCTCGGCCGCCGCCACGTAGGGCGCGAACCAGGCGCCCGCCGGCACGTCCGTGAACGTGGCGCGGAGCCCCTCGGGCATGGGCCGCACCGAGACCACGTGGATGGTGCCGTCGAGCCGCTGCTCCAGGCCGTTCTGGTCCACAGCGCGGACCTCGTAGCGGTAGACGCCCATCGGCACCGGCTGCGCCTTGTCGTCCTTGCCGTCCCAGACGAGCTGGTGGCTGCCCTGCGGCAGCGCCCAGCCCTCGGCCACGGTTCGCACCACATCGTGCCGGCTGTTCTCGATCCGCACGTCCACAGTCGCCGGCCGGCTGAGCGCCACGGCCAGATTGCTCTTGTCCCGCAGCCCGGCGAGCTGCTGCACGGCGACGATCATCTTGGTCGCCTCGGCCCGCGTCACCGCCGTCGCCGAGCGGAAGGTGCCGTCGGGGTAGCCGCTCAGCACGCCGAGCCCTTCCAGCCGCTCCACCATGCGCTGCCCGGGGAGCGTGTCCACGTCGATGATGGCCTTCCGCCCGGTGGGCGGCGCAACGATCACGTCGGGCGCGGCGAAGGTGGCGAGGAGCGGCTCGGTGACCACCTCCACGGCCGCCGGCTCGCCGGTGCGCGGCCGCGGCATGGTGGCCGACTGCACCGAGCTGACCGCCTCAACGCGGGTGCCAGCCTCCACGGCGAGTCGTGCGCGGAACGTGAAGGACGACTGCTGCTGCGCCGGAAGCGCCGCCACGCGCCAGGTGATGCGCCGCTGCTGAGGCTCGACCTCGGCCCCCGGCGTGGCGCCTTCCGGCACCATCACCAGCCCGTGGGGCACCTGCGACTCGACGACGATCTTGCTCTCGTCGCCCGGCCCCAGGTTGCGGCAGACCACGGTGTAGGTGACCAGGTCGTCGGGGATGGCGCGGGCCTTGTCGGCGCGGGTGAGCACTTCGAGCCCGGCCTGCGGGCGGGGCGGGCCGAAGTAGGTCGCGGCGGCCGGGTCGGCGGCGCTGTCGCGAGCAGGCGGAGCCTCGGGCCCCAGCGGCGAGCCGGGCTTGACGCGGACCACGAAGGTGCGGCGCCCACCCTCGGCATTGACGGTGACCAACGCGTTCCCGGCGCCCTGGCCGGTAACGCTGAGGTTGGCCTGCCCGGCGAGGGCTACCTTGACCACCCGATCGTCGCTGACGCTGATGCGGTCCACACCGGCGACGGGGACGTCGAGGCGCTGCCCGACGGTGAGGTCGAGGGTCTCGATGCTCGGCGCGGCGCAGAGCGGGCGGAG
>JACPDV010000495.1 GCA_016183835.1 Armatimonadota bacterium | reverse complement strand
CCTCAGCCGCAGAGACACCATCGGTCGCTCCCCTTCGGCGGCTGCCACCGAGGCGAACAGGAGCGCCGGAAGCAGGCACCGCATCATCGTGGCGGCAGTCAAAACGCACCTCCGAGCCAGCCCGGCCCGCATGTCCCTACGCGGCGAGTCTAGCACATCGGTGGGACATCGGCAGGCGCCGAGGTTGACACCGTGTCGGCGGGTCGGGCAAGATCCCTCCCACCCAGGAGCTCGCCGTCCATGACCTCCCGCGAACGCCTTGTCACCGCCATGCTCGGCGGCACGCCCGACCGGGTCCCCGTGTCGCCCTTCCACTTCGGCCTCGTGGACCCCGACAGCCCGATGGGGCACGAGATGCTCCGCCGGCTCGACATGATCATCAGCCCCGGGTTCGAGGGCGGCAGCCCCTTCTTCGGCGTGGGCGCGCCCATCGAGGGGACGCAAGAGGGCAGCGACAACGTCACCCTCTACCACACGCCCAAGGGCGACCTGCGTAGCGTCTTCCGCCGCACCAGCATCCAGCACGCGCAGGTGGAGTACCCCTGCAAGACTCCCGACGACATCGAGAAGCTGCTCTCCATGCCGTTCGAGCCGCCCAGGCCCACCGCCGAGGCCTACCGCCAGTGGGTCGAGCGCGCCGGCGAGGAGGCGCTGGTGATGGTCGGCCTGGGCGACGCGATCTGCATCCCGGCCACGGTCATGAGCCCGGAGGACATGTGCCTCTGCTGGGCCGACGCGCCCGACCTGCTGCTCAAGCTGACCAACGTCGCCCACTCCCGGCTGATGCCGGTGATCGAGGAGCTCTGCCGGCAGGGCGTGAAGGCCTTTCGCATCGTCGGCGGCGAGTACGCCAGCACCCAGCTCGGCCCGCGCGGCTTCGCGGCGCTCGTTTTGGAGCAGGATCGCGAGCTGTGCGACTTGATGCGCCGCTACGGGGCAATCTCGTACTACCACAACCACGGGGTGGTGATGCAGTACCTGGAGCTGTTCCGGGCGGTGGGGATGGACGCCATCGACCCGTTCGAGCACCCGCCCTTCGGCGATGCGGACCTGCGCGTCTGCCGCGAGAAGCTGGGCAAGATCTGCATCGTCGGCAATCTGGACGACATGGAGCAGATCGAGCAGCTCCCGCACGACCGGCTCAAGGAGCTGGCGGCGGAGCGGCTGGCGGCGACGGGGAGCACGGCGCGAGTGCTGGGCGGCACGGCGTCAGGCACCTACACGGAGAAGGGCGCGGCGGGGTTCCTGGCGCTCCTGGAGGTGGCGGAGGCGTTCCGGGGGTAGCGCGCCGAAGGACGGCAGGGATATCACAAAGGTGCTATGATGGTGCTGGAGTTCGTCATCCTGGATGAGGCCGAGCTGGAAGTGATGGCCTTGCCGCCGGCCGAGGAAGTCGCGATGCGGCGCGCGTTTGAGAAGCTCCAAGTGATGGGCGAGGAGCTTGGTTTCCCGCATTCCAGCGCGGTCCGGGATGGCGAAGGCTGGCGCGAACTGCGGCCGCGTCGGGGACGGTCGCCGTGGCGAGCGTTCTACCGACGGTGGCGAGGGTTCATGGTGGTGGCGTCGGTCGGCCCCGAAGCCTTGGTCGATCCTCGCGCGTTCCGACGCGCGCTGGCGCAGGGGCACGACAGGCTCGCCGCGTTCCAGGAGAAGTGCCGTGAGCAAGGGCTATCTGACCTATGACGAGATGATGGCGGGACGTCTCCTGGACCCGGTCTTCCGTGCCCAGTGGGAGGCTACGGCCCTCGCGCGCGAGGTGTCATTGTGGGCCCGGCTCGAAGAGGGTGACCACGAGCCGCGCATCGCCACCCTGCGCAGGCTCTCGGAGGTGCTCGGGATGCGGCTCAGTCTGAGCATCGAGCCGCCGGCCGAGACTTCCAGCGATGGCAGCCGGGTCACGGTAGCCATCGGGTAGGCGGCGCGCTACCGTAGCCACGCATCAGCGAACTCGAGGAACGCCGGCCAGTCGTCCAGCCCCATGCTGTGCTGGCCGGGGCGGATGAAGTAGCCCAGCCGGCTCTTCACCAGCACGTGCTCGGCCGGCATCGCCGCCGCCTCCAGCCCGCCCGCTCCGAGCAGCCGGTAGACCGGATCCGCGCCCTGCAAGACCTCGAACTGCCCCACCGGATTGGCCCACTCGTCCTCGGTCGCGTTGCTGAACAAGACCGGCCGGGGCGCACACAGGGCCACCAGCTCGTGCTGGTCGAACGGCAGCCGCTCGGGGTGCTCGTTGTACTCCTCGAACTTCGCGCAAAACCAGTGCGGGAAGGCGGTGTTGATCCGCTCGACCGACTCGCCCACGGTCCCGCGGCTCGGCGCCGTGCCGCCGCAGCCGGCCTGCACCGGGATCGCCAGGGCGAACCGCTCGTCCGTCGCCGCCGCGAGGAGCGCCGTCTTCCCGTTCCGGCTGTGGCCCACCACCGCCACGCGCTGCGGGTCGATGGCAGGGTCGGTGACGAGGTAGTCCAGCGCGCGCTGCAAGCCCCACGCCCAGCAAGCGATGGTGGCCCAATCGCAATCCGGGTACATCGCTTGCGCGCCCGACGGCGGGCCGGCTTTGTCCTCGCGCAGGTCGCCGTTGAAGAGGGTCGCCACGGCGTAGCCGCGGTCGGTGATCAGCTCGATGGGGTAGGCATTGCGGCCCGAGCCGCGAGGATGGGTCTGATCGAACGAGGGCGGCGCCTCGTGGACCCACGGCGCGTCGACGACGGCGTGGTTGCCGTGGAAGTTGAGCCCCACGAACGCCGGCACGGGGCCTGCGCGCTGGTTCGGCGTGGCGACGAGGAGGTACACCGGCGGCGTGCCCTCCGGGCCGAAGTGCAGCACCAGCTCGCGGAGGGTGACCTTGCCGCCCAGGTACCGCTCGTCCTGCCCGGCGAGGGTGGCGGTCAGGTTGCCGGGCGGCGGCGGCATGTGGCCGTACATGTCCTCGGCGAAGAGCCGCAGCAGCTCCGGCCGGCGCTTGTCGCGCCACTGCTCGGGCGTGGTGGCGCGCGTGCCGTCGAGCATCACCAGTGGATCGGGAAGGGGCGCGGCGAGGGTGGTCATCAGAGGATCCTTTGCAGCGGCCAAGGCAAGCGAGAGCAGCGCGGTGAGCATCGACGGCTCCCGGTCAGGGCTTGGGCGGGTAAAGCACGACCTCCCAGATGGTCGGCACTTCGTTGGCGGCGAGCACGTTCAGCCGGAAGCGTCGTGCAGTCACGGGCGGGAACGAAAGATCGAGATCGCGGATCTGCGTGCCCTCGTGGAAGGTCTTCCACTGCTCGCCGTCCAGGTACTGCAGCTCGAACTTCTGGACGCGGTTCCAGGGGGCCTCGAGGATCGCGACCCGGCCCACGGTCCTGACTTCGCCCAGGTCAACCTCGAGCCAGCCCGAGCGGGAGCCCGGCTCGCCGCCCCAGCGCGTGTTCGGGTCACCGTCGAACGCCTTCCGCGCGTCGTAGTCGGGGCTCCAGGTGCTCGACGCCGAGCACGGCCGGCCGACGGTGAGGGCGCCGCGGGTGAGGGTCGAAAGGGTGGGGATGTCCGCCGCCAGGCCCTCCACCCGCAGCTCGACGATGGTGTCGGTCGCGTCGCGGTCGGCGGCGGGCAGGCTGACGGCCAACGTGTCGTCCGTCTGCTCGACCACGGCCGTGCCGCCGGTGAGCGCGCGGGACGAAACGATCTTGCGCCCCAGCGCGGGCAGCTCGAGCTTGTCGCCGGGCCACTTGAGGATGTGGAGCCAGATGCGGTCGCCCTGGCGCGTGGCCCCGCCCCAGTCGGCCGTCATGTACGGGCCGCCGGTGGTGGCGTAGATCGTCTCGCCATACCTGCGCAGCCACTCGCCCATCTGCTGGTAGTTGACCACGCAGCGCGGGTCGATCGTACCGTCGGGGAGCGGCCCGGTGTCGAGTGCCAGGTTGCCGCCGCCGGCGGCGCAGCGGATCAGGATCTGCAGGCACTCCTTGAGCGGCTTCACGGGCGCCCGCGCCCCCACGTAGGACCAGCCGGTGCTCATCGTGATGCAGCTCTCCCAGGCGCGGTCGATCTGGTAGCGGCCGATCTCCTGCTCCGGGGTGTCGTAGTCGCCCGCCACGCCGGCGCGGTTGTTGACCACGATGTCGGGCTGCAGCTCGTAGATCATCTTGAACAGCCGCGGCGTGTCCCAGGTCCCGGCGTTGCCCTGCAGCCCGTCGAACCACAGCCCGTCCACCTTGCCGTAGCGAGTGAGCAGCTCGCGGATCTGGCCGTGGAGGTACTCGATGTAGCGCTCGTGGTGGTCGGTGAGGTAGTCGGGGTGGTGCCAGTCGGGCGGGGAGTAGTACCAGATCAGCTTGACGCCGTTGGCGTGGCAGGCGTCGGCGATCTGGCGGCAGACATCGCGGCCGTACCCGGCGTTCGTGACCTTGTAGTCGGTCAGAGCCGTGTCCCAGAGGCAGAAGCCGTCGTGGTGCTTGACGAGGAAGATGATGTACTTCGCGCCGGCGTCGCGGATCATCCTGGCCCAGGCGTCCGGGTCGAACTTCGTCGGATTGAACTGCTTGTAGAGGTTGTCGTAGACCTCCAGCGGCACGCCGCCGCCGGCGTGGGGCGGGTTGAGTCCGGGCCGCGGGCCGTTGCGCGACCAGCCGATCTCGCCCTCGGCCAGGCTGCACGGACCCCAGCAGACGAACACGCCGAACTTGGCGTCGCGCCACCACTGAATCCGGGCGGCGTGCTGCTCGGGCGTCTCGACCGGGGCGAGGGGCTCGGCGGCGGCGAGGGTGGCGAGGAGCAGAATGCTGAGCGAGCGCAGCAGAACGCCGCCGAGTGTGGGACCGGCGCCCCCGCCGGCCATCGCCGCCGGAGCCGGGCGAGGGCGCCCGGCCCACAGCGGAGCCGGGCGAGGGAGCCCGGCCCAGTGCGTGCAGCTCGCATCCCCGGACTGGATGGGGCGTAGCGTCATGTGAGACTCCTCGCGGCCAAGTCACGCAGCGGCGAGCTGCGCGGCCCCCGCCGCCACCTTGTGCAGCGCCGCGGCGATGTCCTCCACGTCTTGCTCCGTGTAGTCCTCGTGCAGCCCGATGGTGATCATCTCGTCCAGCGCCTGCTCGCAGACCGGGCACTCGCCCTCTTCGTAACGCACGGCATGTGCCGGGTCCTGCAGGCTGAACGGGAAGTCGGACTCGCCGTAGACCCGCTTCCGCCGCACCGCCTCGTACATGAAGATGGGTTTGCCGATGTACTGCCAGCCGCAGCCGATCCCCTCGGCGCTCAGGGCCTGCGCGAACTTGCTGGCGTGGATGCCCGTCTCCTCGGGCACCGCCCGCAGCGCGTAGAACCAGTAGGTCGAGTGGTTGCCCTCGCGCACGGCCTGCGGGTGCACGCCGGGGCAATCGGCGATCAGGCTCGTCAGCCGCTCGCCGAGCGCCGTGCGGCGGCTGCAGACACCCTCGACGTACGGCAGCTCCGCCACCGCCACCGCGCCGTGCAACTCGCTCATCTCGTAGTTGAAGCCGAAGCTGAGGTAGTCGCGCGCACCGGCGGCGGAGTAACGTGGCATGCCCTTGTCGGCGAAGCGCTTGATGCGCAGCGCCCAGTCCGGGTCGTCGGTGATGGTCAGCCCGCCCTGCCCGGTGGTGAAGTGCTTGCTCTGCTGCATCGAGAAGCAGCCGACCTTCCCGATGGTGCCCACCCGACGGCCCTGGTAGGTGGCGCAATAGGCCTGGGAGCAGTCCTCGATCACCACCAGCCCGTGCCGCTCGGTGACCGCGAGGATCTCGGCCAGGTCGCACGGATGGCCGCCCAGGTGGACGGGGATGATGGCCCTCGTGCGGGGGGTGATGCGGCGCTCCAGGTCGGCCGGGTCGAGGTTGAACGTCGCCCGCTGCACGTCGGCGAAGACCGGGATGGCGTTCTGCGCGAGGATGGGGATGATGGTGCCCAGGTCGGTGATGGGCGCGGCGATGATCTCGTCGCCCGGCTCGGGGTTCAGCGCGCCGACGGCGACGTGGATGGCCGAGGTGCCCGAGGTGGAGGCGGTGCAGTGCCCGGCGCCGTAGAAGGCGGCGAACTCCTGCTCCAGCCGCTGCACCCAGGTGCCGCCGACGCGAGTCATGTGGCCGCCCTCGAGCACCTGCCGGAGGTTGTCAAGGGCGTCCTTGCCGGTGTAGCGGTTGCGCCCGCCGAGCGGCGTGGAGCGCACCGGCGTGCCGCCCAGGAGCGCCAGCTTGTCCGCGTTGCTCATGCTGGCACCTCGCTCCACACCTGCTCCGCCAGCGCCAGCGCCGCGGCGGTGATCTCGTCTCCGCCGAGCCGCCCGACCCGCGTCCACGGCCCGAGCGACGGCTCGTAGCCGCCCTCGTCCCAGCTCCGCGGCTCGGGGAAGTAGCCCTGGTAGCCGTTGCTGTAGCCCGCCACGAAGGTCACCGCGGCGGGCGAAGCGGCCTTCAGAGCGTTGCCGTAGGCGCTGAACAGCTCACCCTCCACTGCCACGATCAGGGCGTCGCCGAGCCGCAGCGCCTGGACCTCCACGGCCACGGGCCCGTCGCCCAGCGCGCACAGGCCTAGCGGGTGCAACACGCGGCGGAGCGTGGCGGTCGCCTGCTCGCGCGCGGCGTCGTCCGTCGCGGCGGCGAGCGCCTCCTGCGCCGCCGCCCGCTCGCGGAGGAGCGGCGCGGCGTCGGGCAGCTCGCGGCGCGGGGTGAAGACCGTGGTGGTGCGACTGGCGAGCGCCGTGCCCAGGCCGGGCTGCGCCGGGTGATCGAGCAGCGAGAGGGCCCGCAGCGCCTCGCCGGCCAGCGTCCGGCCGTAGCGGGCCACGTCCGCGAAGTCGGTGGTGCCGCGCACGGGATTCACGTCCCCGCAGGCGCCCTGGAGGAAGAGGCAGGCCGCCAGGTCCAGCTCGCGCTCGAGGATGTCGCAGGCCACGCCGGGGTAGTCCGCCGAGGCGAGCGGGTTGACCTGCACGGTGACCGGGTGGCAGGTGAAGCCGAGCACGGCGCCGCGCTGGGTCTCGCCCTCGAAGAGCAGCAGCGGGACGCGGTCGTCGCGCGGCTCATGGAGCACCTGGTCGTCGGGCGGCCGCTCTTGGAGGCGGACGAGCCGGCCGGCGGTGGTGACGATGCGGCGGTTCCAGGCGATCCCTGGCGCGAGGCCGACCGTGCCCCTCAGCGTGCCCCGGTCGCGCGCGTGCCAGGCGGAGACGAGGGCGGCGGCGAGGCGCTCGAGGAGCTGCTCGAGCCAGCCGAGCAGGGCGGGGAAGGCGTCGAGCAGGCTGTCGATGTCGGTGGTCTGCGGGGTGGAGTGCGCGTGGGTGGCGTGGATCAGGATGGCGTCGGCGGGGATGCCGGTGGCCAGGCTGACGCGCGCGCGCAGCTCGCCGATGAAGTCGCGGCCGGGACCCAGCACGCCGCGGCTGAGGCCGAGGGAGTCGACGCTCAGGACGGCGAGGGCGGTCGAACCGTTCTCGGCGGCGAGGGCGCGGGCGTGGAGCCGGTCGTGGACGCCGACGAACGGGGTCTGGCGCGGGTAGTAGCTGAGGTAGGGCACGCCGGGCGGCGGCGTGATGTCGGCCTTGGCGAACCCGGCGCGGAGCAATGGAGCGGGCGGCACGCGCGTCTCCTGGCAGCGGCGGGCGAGAGTTGGTGGCCGGGCGGGCGGGTCCTCCTCGCCGGGCGCCAGGTCCGCCTTGACACGGCGCTCCACCCACCACTACACTCAGCTCCGTCACACGCCTGCCAAGTGAGGATGGACCCATGACCGCGGACGATCTGGTAGCGCTCTGGAAGCCCGTGCTGGCGAACCTGTTAGCCAAATGCGACCTGGTGGGCGACGACTTCCCAGGGCTCGACGAGCCGGGCTGGCAGGGCACCTTCCAGGGGCCGGAGGGCGCGGTCGAGGAGGCCATGCAGACGCCTCGGCAGCTCCTGGCGCACCTGATCGTGGCCAGCTACGAGGTGCCGAAGGCGTTCATTGGGCAGGAGGGCTTCGAGGGCGTGCGCGAGGTCAGCCTGAGCCTGCGCGAAGCCACCCCGTCGGCGCTCAAGTCGGCGCTGGCGGCACGGGTGGAGCGCACGGCGGAGCTGCTCGGCGGGCTCAGCGAGGCGCAGCTCGGCGAGGAGCGCGAGACGCCCTTCGGCCGGGTGAACCTGGCGCAGATGCTCAGCCTGGGCGCCTTCCACGTGATGCACCACAAGGCGCAGCTCATGCTCTACCTGCGGCTGCGCGGGATCCGGCCGGGACGCTTCCTGTGAGCACGGCGCGGCGAGGAGTGGCCTGATGTCGATCGTGCAAGAGTATCTCGAGATCCTGCGCTGCCCCGAGACCCGGCAGCCGGTCGAGCTCGCCGACGAGGCGCTGGTGGCCCGGTTGAACGCGCTGATCGCGGCGGGCAGCCTCACCGCGCGCGGTGGCGAGGCGGTAGCCGAACCGATTGACGGCGGGCTGGTGCGCGAGGACGGGCAGGTGCTCTACCCCATCCGCGACGAAGTGCCCTACATGCTGATCGCCGACAGCATCGCGCTCGCGGACCTGCCGGCCGAAGGTTAGGTCCGCCCCGCCGAGGCGCTCACGGCAGCACCGGCCGGCCGGTCCAGGCGCGCGCCGCCGGGAGCGGGAGCCAGTGGGGCAGGCTGCCCGTCACCACCGCTTCCCACGAGCCGTCGGCCTCCACCACGAGCACCGTGCCGCCCGCCAGCGCCGCCGCCACGTAGCACCCGTCGGGCGAGATCAGCGGCGCCCCGCTCGCCTCCCCGCCCGAGCGCGACAGCCACGTGAACCCGCCGGTGGCCGGATCGAGCTGAGCGACGCCGGTCGCGGCGCCCGGCACGGTGCCGTAGATCACCCCGCGCGGCCCCACCGCCAGCCCGCTGAACCGTCCGGAGTGGAGCACGAAGCGGTGCGTCGCCCCCTCGCGCAGGTAGGCCACCCCGCTTGCCTCCGGGCCGTCGATCCAGGCCAGGAGCGAGCCGTCCGCCGACCAGCAGGGCGAGCCGGCGTCCGCCGAGAGCGTCTCGGGCTGCCCCGCGTCCAGCGCCCAGAGCGCCAGCACCGCGCCGGG
>JACPDV010000494.1:16424-30682 GCA_016183835.1 Armatimonadota bacterium | reverse complement strand
TGGAGCGCCTGAGCGCGCTCGAAGTGTGCCAGCGCGACCGCGACCTCCCGCTCGTCGTAGGCCATGTTCCCCAGGTTGTTGAGGGTGTTGGCCAGATAGGCCCGGTTGCCGGTCTCCTCGTGGACTTGCATTGCCTGCTCGTAGAGTGCTCGCGCAGCGGCGTTGTCCCCCTGCTCCTGCGCCACTGTGGCGAGGTTGTGCAGCGAGGTGGCGACGCCGCTCCGGTCGCCCAGCTCCCGGCGGAGCTCAAGGCTCTCCTGATGCCGCACGCGGGCCTCCTCGTAGCGTGCCCGGGCGTGGTAGACGATCCCGAGGTTGTTGAGTGTCTGGGCGACCATGAACCAGTCGCCCGAGCTGCGTGTCATGGCGAGGCTGCGCTCGTAGAGCGCCTGTGCGGCGGCGTAGTCGGCTTCGTGGTAGGCCACCATGCCGAGGTTGTGGAGCGCAACCGCCGCGCCGCGCTCGTCGCGGTCGCGCTCGCGTGCGGCCAGGCTGGCCTGGTAGAGCGCCCTGGCCCCCGACAGGTCGCCGTGGATCAGGGCGACGGTGCCCAGGTCGTTCAGCCCCCCGCCGACCCCGCGCAGGTAGGCGCCAGCCAGGCTGGTGGTCCGCGCCTCCTCCGCCATCGACCGGGCTTCGCCGAGGTCGCCCTGGAACCGCGCCAGCGTGCCAGCCGCAAGGAGCAGGTCCGCGCGGCGCTCCACGGGCAGCGCCACGTCGGCGGCCAGGACCCGCGCGTACCACTCGCGCCCTTCGGACCACACCCCGCGCACCTCCCAGTAGCGCCGGAGCCGCAGCACCAGCTCGGCACCGGCCGGTGGGTCGCTGGCCAGCAATCGGTCCGCCGCGGCGCGCAGGTTGGCGTGCTCGCGCTCCAGGTCGTCGAACCACCCAGCCTGCCTGTTGCCCAGGAGATCGGCTCCCTGGGCCACCAGCGCGGTGAACCAGACCGCGTGCCGATACCTCGCCGCATCCGCTTCGCCGCTCTCCTGGAGCTTCTCCGCGGCGTAGGAGCGCACCGTCTCCGGCAGGTCGTAGCGCAGCTCGTCCGCGCGCGGGCGGGTGAACACCAGCGACTTCTGCACCAGTCCGGCGAGATCGTCGAGCACGCCGGGCGCCGCACCGACGGCTTCGAGCTCAAAGCCGCCGGCGAACACGGACACTCTGCCCAGCAGCACCTGCTCGGCCGGCGACAGCAGGTCGTAGCTCCAGTCGATGGTCGCGCGCAAGGTCTGCTGCCGCGCCTCGGCGCCGCGCCGGCCGCTCGTCAGCACGCCGAACCGGTCGTCCAGCCGGCGCACGAGCTGTTGCGGTGTCAGCACGGCCGTCCGCGTGGCAGCCAGCTCGATGGCCAGCGGGATGCCGTCGAGTCGGCGACAGATCTCGCCCACCGCGGCGGCGTTGCGCTCGTCCAGCGCGAACGCGGGATCGGCACCGCGAGCGCGGTCGACGAAGAGCTGCACCGCCTCGTAGTCGGCCAAGTGCGCCGGCAGCCCCACGTCGTCCGGCACCGCCAGGACCGGCACCTGCCAGGCCAGCTCGCCCTCGGCCCGCAGGGCCTCGCGGCCGGTGGCCACGACGCGAACGTCCGGGCAACGGCGCAGGAGCGCGCTGACCACTTCGGCCACGGCGTCGACCAGGTGCTCGCAGTTGTCCAGCAGGAGCAGCAGCCGCTTCCCGCGGAGCGCGTTGCACAGCGTGTCGAGCAGCGATTCCTGGCGCTGCTCCTTGAGACCCAGCGCGGCCACTGCCGTCGGCGCGACAAGAGTCGGCTCGGACACCGTGCCAAGGCCGACGAACCACACGCCGTCCGGCCAGGCCGGCAGCAGGTCGAAGCCGAGCTCCACGGCCAACCGCGTCTTGCCGACGCCCCCGATGCCCGTGATGGTGAGCAGGCGCGTCTCGCTGAGCAGCGACTCAGCATGGGCCAGGTCGCGCTCGCGCCCGACGAAGCTCGTGGCCTGGTACGGCAGGTTGTGGGTCAGCGCCGCCAGCGCACGGAGCGGCGGGAAGTCGGCCGGGAGCCCAGGGTGGAGGAGCTGGAGCACCTCCTCGGGGTGCGGCAGGTCGCGGAGCTGGTGCGTGCCGAGCGAGCGCAGCGTGATGCCGGCCGGCAATCGCCCTTCCATCGCCTCGGCCGTGCCGGAGGCCAACACGATCTGCTCCCCGTGGGCGACCCCGAGAAGCCGGGCGCAACGATTGACCGGCGGCCCGAAGTAGTCGCCGCCGGCCGCCTCGGCCTCGCCGGTGTAGAGCGCCATGCGGACGCGAACCGGCGTCCCGCCGGCAAAGGTCTCGCCCAAGATTGCGAGCTGCGCGGCGGCCGCGGCGGCCAGGGCTTGCGCCGCGTCGGTGAAGGCGGCGCAGAAGGCGTCGCCCATGGTCTTGAAGACGAACCCGCCGCGCGCGGCGACGGCGTCGTGGAGGATCTCGTCATGCCGCGCCAGGGCCGCCCGCATCGACTCCGGGTCGGCCTCCCATAGCCGCACGCTCCCCTCGATGTCGGTGAAGAGGAACGTGACCGTACCCGCCGGCAGCCCGTCCGGGTGGGACAACAACGCGGCACTCCTGGCACGGCAGACGCGATCAGGACCGGTGGTGCCGTCGTCGCGTTCCCCGCGCGCGGGCCGATCCCTCCTACGCCTCGCCGGTCGCCAGCCAGCGCAGTTCCTCCGCGGTCAGCGGTACATCGTTCGCCCCGATCGCCTCAGTAAGGTGTTCCAGGCTGACCGTGCTGAAGATCGGCACCGCCGGGAACGGCTGGTGCATCAGCCACGCCAGCCCCACCTGCACCGGCGTGCAGCCGCGGCGCGCTGCCAGCTCACGGGCACGTTGGCGGCGCGCCAGGTTGACCGGTGTGTCCATCGGCGTCGGCGGACTGTCCGGCTTCGACAGGTAGCCCCCCGCCGTCGCCGTGTAGGCCATCACCGGCAGCCCGGTCCGCGTGTGCCAGCCGAGCTCGTCCGGTGCGACGGTGCGCGTCGTGGGGTCCGGTCCCACCTGCCAGATCGGCTCGGGCAGGCTCCACTGCACCTCGGAGACGACGAACCCCGGACGCCCGCGCCGCTCGGCGTAGGCCCTCGCCTCGGCCAGCCGCGCCACCGGCCAGTTGCTCGCGCCGAGCCAGCGGAGGCGGCCGGCATCCACCTCCGCGAAGAGGCAGTCGAGGATCTCGGCCACCGGCAGGCGCGGGTCGTCGCGGTGGAGGAGGTAGAGGTCGATGGTGCCCACGTCGAGCCGCTCGAGGCTGTCCTGGATGTCGGCGGCGACGATGTCGGGGTCCATGTAGCCATCGGGCCGGGAGTACATCTCGCCGCCGCCGGGATGCCCACCTTTGGTGCAGATCACGCACCGGTCGAGGGAGCCGAGGCGGCGCAGGCAGGCGGCCAGCTCGCGCTCGCTGGCGCCGAGGCCGCCGGGCAGCCAGAAGGCGTAGCAGTGGGCGGAGTCGAAGAAGTTGCCGCCGGCCTAGGAAGACGCCCACCAGGCGATCGAGCGCGTCGCCCTTCAGGCCGGTGCCGAAGGCGCCCGCGCCGTAGCAGAGCTGGGAGACGGTCAGGTCGGTGCCGGGGAGGAGCAGGCGGCGCATAGGGCAGACCTCGGTCCAGCGGACACTGTAGCAGCTTCGGCCTCTGACGTTCAAGGCTTGACGACACGAGAAAGGTAACCGACCGCGGCCCACAGACGACAAGGGTGACAGAGGACCCAGTGTGACAGAACACGCACCGCAGCGTATAATGCGCCGCCTGCCGGCCATAGCCGCGATCCTGTTGGTCGGCACCCTTGCCGGCGTGTTCCTCCTACGCCACTGGCCGTCCTGGCAGTCCCGCCGCCGGTTCGACGCGGCGGTGTGGCGGCAGTACTCTGGCAGTTCCGATTGGAAGAACCCACGCGGCCCCATGGTCCGCGACCTACAGCGCCGCCACCTCCGGGTAGGAACGCGCCGGGCCGACATCCTCGCCCTGCTCGGCAAGCCCGACTCCGGCGACAAACCACGGCTGGTAAGCTACAGGCTCGGTGCGTGGAGCAGGTTCCGCATGGACCCCGACACGCTCGACCTCTACTTCGATGCCCAAGGGCGGCTGACTCGCACGGACGTGGTGCAGCACTGAGCGTGTCTCGCACCTATGCCGCAAGGTATAATGCACGCAGCGGGCGCTCGCCCGCGGAGGACGGCCATGGCGAAGCCGGACACAATCGGCCCGACCGCCCCGCCGACAGGTCTGATCTCGTTCGAGCAGTTCCTGGAGATGGACGGCGAGAACCACCATGTCGAGTGGGTGGCCGGAAGGGTGGTCGAGATGCCGCCGATCACGAACGAGCATGACAGGCTGGTCGGTTACCTGCGGAGGCTGGTGGGGGACGTCGTCGAGATCCGCGACCTGGGCCGCGTGGTCGGCGAGCCATTCCAGATGCGCTGCGTCCCCGGCGGCAATAGCCGCGCGCCCGACCTGGTGTTCATCGCCAGCGACTACCTCGGTCGGATCCAGCATCAGTTCCTCGACGGCCCAGGCGACTTGGTAATCGAGGTGTTGAGCCCATCCACGCGCACCATCGACCGCCGCGACAAGCTGGCCGAGTACCAGGCCGGCGGCGTGCCCGAGTACTGGATGCTCGACCCCGTCCGCCGCGAGGCCGACTTCCGGCAGCTCGATGCCCCCGGCATCCTCCAACCTGTCCTTCCCGATGCCGACGGCGTCTATCACAGCCGCTCGCTGCCGGACCTCCACCTCCCCGTCGCCTGGCTCTGGGAGCAGCCGCCGGTCATCGGCTGCCTCCGCGAATGGGGGCTGCTCTGACGCGGTCCGCACTGAGAGGTCGCCATGCCCTGTCTGGCCATCGCCGCACTCCTCGTTTCCGCCGCCTTACAGCGCGACCGGCTCTTGGTCTATCTTGACGACCAGGGCCAGGCGCAGCCGGTCACCACGCCCGCCGAGTGGGCGCTCCGGCGTCAGGCCATCCTCGCCGGCATGCAGGAGGCGATGGGCCCGCACCCCGGCAATGACAAGCGGGTGCCGCTCGACGTGCAGGTGACCGAGGAGGTGGCGCTCGACCAGGTGGTCCGCCGCCGACTCAGCTTTGCCGTGGAGGCGGGCGATCGCGTGCCGGCCTTCCTCTTCCTGCCCAAGTCCGCGGGCAAGCACGCTGCCGTGCTCTGCCTCCACCAGACCATCCAGATCGGCAAGGGTGAGCCGGCCGGGCTGGGCGGCAGCGCCAACCTGCACTACGCCCTGGAACTGGCCGAGCGCGGGTTCGTCACTCTGGCGCCCGACTACCCCAACTTCGGCGACTACCAGGTGGACGCCTACGCTCTGGGCTACGCCAGCGCGACCATGAAGGGCATCTGGAACCACCAGCGCGCGCTGGACCTCCTCCAGTCGCTCCCCGAGGTGGACCCCGAGCGGATCGGCTGCATCGGGCACTCGCTCGGGGGGCACAACACGCTCTATCTGGCCGCCTTCGACGAGCGGGTGAAGATCGCGGTGACGAGCTGCGGGTTCAACGCCTTCTCGAAGTACATGGGCGGCGACCTGACCGGCTGGAGCCACAAGGGCTACATGCCGCGCATCGCCGAGCGCTACCACTGCCGGCCGGCCGAGATGCCCTTCGACTTCCCCGAGATCCTGGCCGCCATTGCGCCGCGGCGGATCTTCATCAACGCGCCGCTCCACGACAGCAACTTCGAGGTCTCCGGGGTGGACGACTGCATCACTGCCGCGCGGCCGGTGTTCGCCCTGCTCGGCGCTGAGGACCACCTGACGGTGATCCACCCCGACTGCGAGCACGACTTCCCGCCGTCCGCTCGGGAGGCGGCGTACCAAGCGATCGCCGACGCGCTGCGCTGACGCGGCTCAGCCGATGGACGCGGCAATGCGCAGAACGTTGGCCCTCGAGATCCGCGCCCGCTCGCAGACGGTGTAGAAGTCGATGCCGGTGCGCCCGCTCGCGCCGTCGTAGCGCTCGATCACCGCGGGCCCGCTGAACCCCGCGGCATGGAGCTTGGCAAACAGCGCCGGGTGGTCCACCCCGCCGTCGCCGATGATGGGGAAGTCGCCATGCCCGCGCGGCCCGCTGTGGTCCTTGAGGCACATCATGCGGGCGTGGGGGAGGATGGGATCCACGTCGGCGACCGGGTCGATGCCCTCGTAGAACCGCACGTTCCCCGCGTCCACGCAGGCCTGGAAGGCAGGCGAGCCGACGTCGTCGATGGTCTGTCTGAGGAGCGGCCCGGTGGCGCTGTTGCCGCCATGGGGCTTGAGCGCGATGGTCACCCCCGACTGCTCGGCGTAGGGCGCCACCTCCTGCCAGGCATCCACGTAGGCCCGGTGCTCGGCGGCGAGCTGCTCGTCGGGCTTGCGCTGTTTGAGGAACTCCAGCCACTCCCAGGTGCCGGTGGCACAGAGCATGTCGACGCGCATCACGGACGCCATGTCGATGCGCCGCTTAGCCGCGTCCGCGCCGCTCGTCACCGGGCTGACCGCCATCAGCATCACGCACCGCAGGCCGCAGTCGTCGAGCCGCTGCTTCAGTGCGGTGATCGCGTCCTCGCTCATGGCTTCGGTGTAGCACGGCCCGTCGCTGTGCTGCGGGTAGAGGGCCACGTCGGTGAAGCCGGTGGCCCGAATGCCGGCAAGCGCCTCTTCGAAGGTGAAGTGCGACCAGTTGAGGTTCCAGATGCCGAGTTGGATATCCATGATCCGCCTTCCGCCAGTCCGCGCAGGCGGACTTCGTGTTCGGAGCGGCGGTTTGAACCGCTGGCTCCTGATCCGCCTTCCGCCAGTCCGCGCAGGCGGACTTCGTGTTCGGAGCGGCGGTTTGAACCGCTGGCTCCTGACCGCCGCCCGCCCGGTCGTTCGCCCATTCCCCCGACGCTCCGCTTCCCCTGCCACACAATGCAGTCATGCCGCCCACACTCCTGTTCGACGACACCTGCCGTTTCTGCATCGCCGGCACACGGCGCCTGCACCGGCTGTCCGGCCGCCGTGTGCTCCTGGTGCCGTCGCGGTCCGCGGAAGGCATCCTTCTGCTGCCCGACCGGTCCCGCACCGAGGGGCAGATGGCGCTGTTGACCAGCGGGCATCTCTACGGCGGCGCAGAGGCCATCGCGCAGACGTTGATGCTCAGTCCGCTCTGGCGACCGGTCGTGTGGGCATACTACCTCCCCGGCGTGCGCCAGCTCGCTGATCGGGCCTACCGCTGGGTTGCCGCTCGGCGGCACTGCCTGGGGGGCCGGTGTGAGCTGCCACCCATCACTGAACGATAGGCCGGTCGACCACTGCCTGGCCGGTGAGGCGCGCCTGAAAGGCCGCCGACAGGCCGGCCACCGCCTGGACGCGCATGTCCGTGTCGTGGGCCGGGTCGTTGTCGTTCTGCCACGTCTCGTTCCACCACGAGAAACCCCGCACCGCCGGCCACCGGCCGGCCAGCAGGGCGTCGAGCGCCTCGCCCGCCCACGTCGGTGCCGTGCCGAGCGGACTGCCGGCGGTCACGCCGAACTCGCACACGATCAGCGGCTTGGCGGGCGCCACGGCCGCCAGCCTGCCGTAGACCGCGTCAAACGAGGCAGGGAAGGCGGGCCAGTCGGCGTCCTGCGGGGTCTGCGCGCCGTAGACCGACACCCCGACCCAGTCGACTACGTCGTCGCCCGGGTAGTAGTTCTCCAGCCGGTTCCAGGCGTCGGCCGGGACGTCGTCGTTGTTGACGTGCCAGACCCAGGTGATGTTGGCGGCACCGCGGGCGCGGATGGTCTCGACGACGTGCCGGAACGCGGCGCGGAAGCGCGCGGGGCCCTGGGGGCCGCCGCCGCTCCAACGGCCGTTCCAGGGAAACCACTCACCGTTGCATTCGGTGCCCCACTCCACGAGCAACGGCCCGCCGTACGCCCGCGCAGCATCGCCCCAGGCGCGCAGGTCGGCATCGAGGTCGCCGCGCGCGATGGCCTCGGGCGCGTAGGGCGGATCGGCCTGATCCCGGATGTCGCCGCTGCGGAGCATCAGCCGGATGTAGGGCACCGCCCCGCGATCGCGAACCCACGTCGCGGTGGCGAGCGGGAACTGCCGGCCGTGGAACCAGTTGTGCGAGAAGTAGACCCACGCCACGGTGCGCCCCGCTGCGGCCTCGTAAGCGCTGACGAGGGCGGGCGTGAGGTCGTCTTCCTCGCCGCTGGTCCCGCCCGGGTACACGCCATGGTAGTAGCGTCCGAGGGGCGGCAACTGAAGGCGGGCCAACGCCGTCAGCGGCCTGCCGCCGCTCCCGCACCCCGCCACCCCCAGCACTGCCGACAGGGCCACCACGGCGCACACGCCTCGGCACCACATGGTCGCGCCTCCTTCCCTCAGCGACCCTCCCCACCTTCGCCCACCGAGCCTACCACGTCCGGTGACGCGCGCGCAACCGACCCGGCGCGCCCGACGCACCACGCCGCAAGGAGCGTGCCATGCCCGAGCTGATCTACTTCGACGCCCACGCCCAGTTCGGCGCGCGGCCGCTCAAGCCGTTCCAGGAGCGCTGGTCGCTGGCCCACCTGCTCGACGACATGGACCTCGCCGGCATCGCCGCCGCCCTGGTCCGCCACAGCCAGGCGCTGCACTACGACGCCATGCACGGCAATCTCCGCCTGCTCGACGAGATCGCCCCGCACCGCGACCGGCTGCACCCCTGCTGGACGATCCTGCCGGATATGGCCGACGACTTCCTGTCACCGGCCGAGATGCTCCAGCAGTTGCGCGACCACGCCGTTCGGGCCGCGGCCATCTTCCCCAAGACCTGCGGCCTCCCGGTGGCGGACGACCTGCTCGCGCCGCTCGCTGACGCGCTGGCCGAGGGCGGCCTCCTGCTCCTCGTCGCCTACCCCGAGTTCTCCGACTGCCACGAAGCCGACTGCTTCCTGCACGCCTTCGCCGACGTCAACGTGCTCCTCACCGACCATGCCTGGCCGAACTGGCGCGAGGTGCAGTGGCTGATGGGCCGGCATCCGCGGCTGCACCTGGAGTTCTCCTCCTTCCAGGCCAATCGGGCCATCGAGTGGTTCGGCGAGCGCTTCGGCTTCGAGCGCTGCCTCTTCGGCACCGGCCAGCCGATGAAGTCGCCCGGCGCGGCGCGCAGCTTCCTCGACTTCCGCCTTTGCACCGACCAGCAGGCACAGATGGTGGCCGCGGGCAACCTGCGACGTCTGCTTGGAGGCGCCGGGCCGACGGCGCCGCCCCCGCCCGGGCCGTTCCACGACGCCATCACCGCCGAGCAGCGCGCCGGCCGCCCGCTGAGCTGCCTCGTCCTCGACGCCCACTGCCACGTGCTCCACGACGGCGCCAACGCCGCCGGCGAGCGCTACGTGATGGTGCGCGGCGACGCCGAAGGGATGCTCGAGGTCACCCGCCGCATGGGCATCGACTGCACGGCGCTGATGAGCTGGAACGGCACCGTGGGGATGGACGCGGCAGCCGGGAACATCGTCACCGCGGCGGCGGTGCGCCACGCGCCCGATGAGCTGTTCGGCCTGCTGACCCTCAATCCCACGCACCAGAGCTTCGAGGAGATGACCCGCGAGATCGAGCACTACCACCTGGACATGGGCTTCCTCGGGCTGAAGCCCTACCAGCGCACGGTGATCCCCTACAACCAAGCGAGCTTCGAGCCCTGGTGGCGGTTCGGCGACGAGCACCACCTCTACGGCCTGTTCCACATCTCGGTAGGCGGCATCAACGTGGTGCTCGACATCGCGCAGCGGCACCCGAGCTTCCACTGCATCATCGCCCACAGCGGCGGTAGCTACGCCTTCGCCGAGCAGGTGGCGGGGGTGGCGAAGCAGGCGCCCAACATCTACGCCGAGCTGACCCTGACGCCGGTGACCAACGGTGTGGTGGAGTGGCTCTGTGCGGAGATCGGGGCGGACCGGGTCTTGTTCGGCACGGACGCGCCGATGCGCGACCCGCGGCCGCAGCTCGGCTGGGTGGTGTTCACGCGGCTGTCGGAGGACGAGAAGCGACTGGTCCTGGGCGGCAACTTCCGGCGGATCCTGCTGGATGGTCGGCTGCCGGGGCATCAGCCGCCGGCGTGTGTCGTCCGGGAGCTATGACGGCTCGTCGTCAGCGACCACCGGCGTCTCGTCCTGCCACAGGCTGATGGCGCGCTCGGTCGGTTCGTCCATCACAGGCGCGAGACCGATGGCGCCGTCGGGCACGCCGGCGGTGGTGGCCAGCACCTGCTCCAACGCGACCCTGGCCGCCGCCCGCACGTTGCCCGGCACGAGCAGTGCACGCCACGGCGACGTGAGTTTGCGCAGCAGCGGCAGCGCGCGGTTGTCCTGCGTCTCACCCAGCCATCGAAGGGCGCTCTCGGCATCCCGCCAGTACGGGTTGTCCTCGATCCGCCGCAGCACCATCGGCACGGAGCGCCAGTCGCCGCGTACGTACAGCGCCTCCTCGCACGCCGACCGCAGGAGGGTCGACGCTCCTCTGGCAGCCGCCGCCAGTGCATCCCCGGCCTCGGGCCTGCGGCAGACTGCCAGTGCGCGTGAGGTGTAGACGCGCAGCCTGACCTGGATCCGCGTGTCGACGACGGCCGCCGTCAGTGGTCCGTAGCATTGGTCCTCGCGTTCGGCCATCGCCTTCCGGCCGGTCAGGGTCGCCGCCAGCGCCGCGGCGCACCATGGCGCGCGGACCGCATCGTCCAGGCCGGTCAGCAAGGCGTCCGACGGCTTGCCGTCGCTCAGCACGTCGGCGAACAGGCGCCGGGCGCGCTCGTTTCGCGTTTCCAGGGCAGCCACCAACCGGACGGGAGCTTGCGCGTCGCTCTTCAGGACCGCCATCGCTCGCTCCCGGATGTGCGGGCGCGCCGGCGTCTTGAGGGCTTGGATCAGGAGATCGACACAGTCCGGGTGTGCCTGTAGCGCCGCGCGGGCCGCCGGAGATCCGAGCGCCGCCGCGGCCGCCCACGGCCCCACCTCCGGGTCAGCGAACCGGGCCTCCAGCCACGGCGCGGCGCCGTCGCGCCGGAGGAGCTTAACCGCCGTCACGCGGACCCGTTCGGATCGGTCGGACAACCGCTCAGCACAGAGTCGCGGCAGATCCGCCACCTTGGCCGCGGCCAGCGCCTCGAGCGCCATTCCCCGCACCTCGAGGTGCGACGAATCCAGACCCGCCCGCACGCGGTCCAGATTCCCGGCCCGCGCCGCCGACCGCACCTGCATCAGCTCCCGCTCAATGTCGCGCATGGAGGCCTACCACTCCAGCGTGTAGTCCGGCCGCTCATCACCCCCCACGAACACCGCCGACCGTGCGTCGAAGAACGGCTCCGCCAACTCCGCCAGCTCCGCCGTCTCGGCGTCGCCATGGAACAGCCCGTAGGCCGGATCGAAGCCGTCCACCGCCGCCCAGTGCCGGCCGTCCACAATGCGCACGTTCGGCCGCCCGCCGCGGCGCAACACCTCGCCCACCGCCGCACAGGCCAGGACCCGCCGCTCCTCGCCGCCGTGCTTGAGCATCACCAGCTCGCCCTCGTGCCGGTCTGCGATCGGCCGAGCAGTGAAGTAGCAGTATAGCCCCGCGCCGTCCCGCTCCGGCGCCTCGGCCAGGGCCGCGTCGGCTTCGTCCAGCCGAGTCCCCGCCTCGCGCAGGAGCCGCACCGCGCGCTCCACCCGGCCGATGTCGCGCGTCTCGCCCTCCGCGGCCGAGGCCATCATCCCGCGCGCCTCGCGGAACGCCAGTTCCGCTGCGTCGAACCCGCTCCGCGCCGCGCGGCTGGTTTTGCGCTGCAGCGCACGGCAGGTTACCGTGAGCCGGTCGGCGAGCACCGAGAGCTGCGGCTCGGCCGCGCGGAAGCCGGTCGTCAAGCGCTTCTTGGCCGCCAGGAGCGCCGCGACCCGCCACAGCACAAGCACCACCACCACACCGCCGGCGGCGTACGGCCACGGAGTCTGCGACGGGGGAGGCGGCGGGGGCGGCGCAACCGGCGTCACCGGCGCGGCCGGCGCGGCCGGGGCGGGCGGAGGAGGCAGCGGCGGCGGCAGGCTGAGCCGCCTGCTGAAGCCGGCCATCGCCAGCTCGACGCGCTTGGTCAAGGTGACGCCGGGCGCCTTCGCCGCGGCCTTCAGCTCCGCGGCCAGGGCATTCGGCGGCAGGGTCGGCGTGTAGGCGCCCAGCTTCGCGCCTGGCATGGCGACGATCAGCAGCGTGGTGTCGTCGAGCGCAGCCACCTCGAAGAGCCGTTTCGCCTCCTGCTGCGGCTCCGGCTTGGCCGGCACGGCGACGATCTTGAGCGTGAAGCCCTTGTACTTGAGCGACTGCATCGAACGCTTCAGCCGACTCAGCTCGGTCGGCGGGAAGAGGCGCTTGCCCGAGAGGTCCTCCACCACCGGCCCCGGGCCGGCGATGGCGCGGACCACGGGGTCCTTGAGCGCCGCCGGCGACGGCCGCCGCAGCGCCGGCCGGCTCTGGCCGGGCTTAGCCAGGTCGGCCGGCTGATCGTTGGGCGGCACGGCGAGCTTGGGATCGGCGAGCGCCTCCATGGTCTGCCCGCGGGCGGTCTGCAGCGCGCGGTTGAACTCGGCCTGGTCCTTGGCGAAGGTGAGGAGCGGGTCGGTGCGGCGGGCGGCTTCCAGGTCCTCGCGGGCGTGCGCGTAGTCGTTCAGCGCCGCCTCGGCGAGCCCGCGCAGGTAACGCGCCTTGCCGTTGTCCGGCGCCTTGGCGATCACCTCGGCGGCCTTGTCGCGAGCGGCGGCGTAGCTGCGCGCGTCGTAGAGCCGGCGGGCCTCGCGGAGGGCGGTGGCGATGGGGGAGTCCTCGGCCTGCAGGACTCCGCCGCAGCCGAAGAGCGGCAGCGCCGCCCAGCAGAGCAAGCTCAGCCGCACCGCGCGGCGCGGGGTAAGGCGTGTCATCGGCGTCCCTGGCTCCCGGGTGCTACCGGCCGTAGTGCCGCTCGAAGAACTCGCGCGAGCGGGCGCGCATGGCCTCCCACCAGTCGCGATGCTCGACGTACCAGCGGATGGTCTCGCGCAAGCCCTGTTCAACCGGCACCAGCGGGCGCCAGCCGAGCGCTGCAAGCCGGGCGGTGGACACGCAGTAACGCACGTCGTGCCCCGGCCGGATCTTCTCGTTGTCCACGAAGCGCAGCAGCTCCTGCGGCTTGCCGACCTCCTCCAGCACCAACTGCGCGTTCTGGAGGATGCTGCGCTCGTTGCCGGCGCCGATATTGTACACCTCCCCCACGGTTCCGTGGCGCATCACCGTCTCGATGCCGGCGCAGTTGTCGCGCACGTGGAGCCAGTCGCGCACCGCGGAGCCGTCGCCGTAGAGGGTCAGAGTCTGGTCGGTCATCGCCTGCGTGGTGAAGAACGGGAGCTGCTTCTCGGGATGCTGGTACGGCCCGTAGTTGTTGGTGGAACGGGTGGTCACCACGGGCAGACCATAGGTGACGTGGTAGCTGTGGGCCAGGCGGTCGGCGGCGACTTTGCTGGCGGCATAGGGGCTGCTCGGCCGCAGCTCGTCGGTCTCGCGGCTGGCGCCGCTGGCGATGGGGCCGTAGACCTCGTCGGTCGAGATCATCACGAACCGCTCCACCTCGGCTTCCCGCGCGGCTTGGAGCAGCGTCCAGGTGCCGAAGACGCCGGTGCGGAGGAACTCCTCGCCGCCGTAGAGGCTGCGGTCGACGTGGCTCTCGGCGGCGAAGTGGACCACGTGGCTGCAGCCTTCGATCGCCCCGCGGACCACGTCACCATCGCAGATGTCGCCCTCCACGAAGCCGATCCGATCGGCCACCGGGTCGAGGTTGGCGCGGCAGCCGGCGTAGGTGAGCTTGTCGAGCACGACGATCCCGTCGTCCGGGTACTGCTCGAGGTGCTGCAGGACGAAGTTGGTGCCGATGAACCCCGCCCCCCCGGTGACCAATAGCTTCACGTCATTCTCCCCGGAACGGGACGTTCCGCCCGATGGTGCCAGATCCCGGGCCCGTCATGTCAGCGGCCGCGCCGCACCTCCACCTCCAGCGGCGGCGAGACGATGGGCTCCTCGCGATCGGCGCGACGGAGCTGCACGCAGAGGATGTAGCGTCCCGGCTCGAGTCCTTCCGGATCCCAGCGGTAGGTGTAAGGGCTGCGGTTGGTGGCGAAGATGGTCTTGCCGTTGATCTTGAGCGCGATGTAACGCACGGGCCACTCGGGCGGGACGTAGGTGGCGATCTCCACCGGGTGTCTGACCACCTGACCCGGCTTCAGCCCGCGCAGGCCGAACTCGCTGCGGAGCGGGCGGAGCAAGGCGGCATCG
>JACPDV010000494.1:0-16370 GCA_016183835.1 Armatimonadota bacterium | reverse complement strand
GAGCAAGGCGGCATCGGCGTCGGGCGACGGCTCCTCGGGCTCCGTGGCGGCCGGCTTGTTCTGGCCGGCGGGCGGCGTGGTGACAGGCTCGACCGGGCCCATGATCGGCGGCACGACCGGCACGTCCGGCTTGGCCGGCTTGGTCGGGCCCGGCCCGGCCGCCACCAGCGTGCGGTCGAAGGGCGAGCCCTGGAGCAGATCGGGCGGCGCGCGCACCGCGCCGAGCCAGTAGTCGCCGGAGGTCAGCTCGCGGTACTTGGCGGCAATGATGGGATCGCCAGTGACCGAGTAGTTGTTGTCGGCGGCGCCGGCGTCTACCGTGTCCCACGAGAACCACTGCACGCACTTGACCCGCGGGAACTCCCGCGGAAGGCTGTTGTAGAGCGCGGCCATCTTCTCCAGGGCGAAGCCCACGGTGGGCCCGTCCACCACCCGGCACCAGCTCGTCGCGGCGTACTCGCAGATCATGATCGGCTTGCGGCTGGCGTAGAGGTCATACACGTAGCGCAGCCAGTCGCGCGGGTCCTCGCGCTGCGCGGGTTGGCTCGGGTCGTTGTTGTGATACATCACGCTGTAGATGTTGACCCCGACCCAGTCCACGTAGTCGTCGCCCGGGTAGTACTGGGCGATGGTGCGCTGCGGCATGGAGAAGACGCACCAGACCATCGCCACGTTGGGCGCTTCGGCCTGCATCACGCGGTAGACCAGGCGCCACTTCTGGACGTAGAGTTCCGCGTCGCCGCTGTAGGGCATCCAGGCACCGTTCATCTCGCTGGCGAAGCGCATGAAGATGGGCACGCGGCTGCGCGCGCACTCGCGGGCGAAGGTGTGCAGGTAGGCGTCGTCGTTGACGGCGTTGAGCCCGCCGTTGGGCTCGAGGGCGATGTGCGGGCAGGCGCCGGCAGCCTGGACCCGCGCTACCCAGCCTGCCGGGAAGGACTGCCCGTAGCCCAGGTAGGTGATGTAGCAGGCGTGCTTGTGCCCGGCCAGGTGCTCGAACCGGCTGTAGTCGCCCTGCGCCCGGGCGTCTTTCTCGATGAAGGCGCCCAGGTAACAGCCGTGCTCCGGCTCGAACTTGGCCAACGGCACGCCGGCGGCGGCCGTCGCCAGCGCGAAGGCGAAGGCCAGACACGGCAGCCAGGGCCGGAAAGAGTGGTTCACTTGCCTGCCTGGGATCCGGGTGGCGGTAGCCCTTGCTGCGCTCGTGGCCAACCGTAGGGGCGGGGCTCGCCCCGCTCGGATCTGCGCCATGACCGACCGGCGCCGCGGCTACCGCACGCCCAGTATAACTTCGACCGTAAGCTGATCGAGACGTTCCAGCCCGCGGCCTTCGGCGCCGATGGCCTCGATGTCAAAGACCCGGCTCCTCAGTGCGTTACGGTTCGCCGGCGAATAGGCGCTGAGCGCGTTCAGCCCCTCGGGATCCGCGCCGAGGGCGGCGATCAGCGCCTGGATCTCGGCGTCGGCGTTGAACCGGGCGACCTTGTCCTTGAAGATCAGGTACGACCGCATGCAGCCCGCGCAGAAGTCCCACACGCCGTTGCGGTCCTCGGTGCGGTAGGCGTGGGCGTCGAAGTGCCGCGGGCCGCTGTACCCTTCGTCCTCCAGCAGCTTGACCAGGAAAAACGCCATCTTGAGGTTGACCGAGCCGAAGCGCAGGTCCTGGTCGAAACGGCCCGACTCCTGGTCGTTGAGGTCGATGTGGAAGAGCTTGCCCGCGTCGATGGCCTGCGCCACGGCGTGCGGGAAGTTCAGCCCGGCCATGGTCTCGTGCGCCACTTCGGGGTTCACGCCCACCATGTCGGGGTCGTCGAGGGTCTGGATGAAGCCCAGCATGGCGCCGGTGGTGGGCAGGAAGATGTGCCCGCGCGGCTCGTTCGGCTTGGCCTCGAGGGCGAACCGCACCCGGTAGCCCAGGTCCTTGACGTAGGCGATGAGGAAGTTGAAGGCGTCGCGGTAGCGCTTGACGCTGTCCACCAGGTCCTTGCCGGCATCCACTTCGGCGCCCTCGCGCCCGCCCCAGAAGACGTAAGTCTCGGCACCCAGCGCCACGCCCAGGTCGATCCCCAGCATCGCCTTCTGCAGGGCGAAGGCCCGCACGCGCGGGTCCGCCGCGGTGAACGCGCCGTCCTTGAAGACCGGGTGCGAGAAGAGGTTGGTGGTGGCCATCGGGACCACCATGCCGGCGTCGGCCAGGCCGGCCCGGTAGCGCTGGACGATGGCGTCGCGCTGCGCGGGCGTGGCGTCGATGGGGACCAGGTCGTTATCGTGCAGGTTGACGCCGTAGGCCCCCAGCGAGGCCAGCTTGTGCGCGGCCTGGATGTGGAAGTCGACGTCGGGGAGCGGGCGCACGGGGTCTCCGAACGGGTCCCGACCGGGGTTCGAGTAGGTCCACATGCCGAACGTGAACCGGTCTTCCGGACGCGGGGTGTACATCGGGCCGAGCCTCCTTGAAGCGTTCAGGCAGCGGGTTGGCCGCGGCGGACGAGGATCCTGCCGGCGCTCGCGTCCATCTCCGCCCGGGCGCCGACCGGCACCGTACAGCGGCGGCCGATGTGCCCGTAGGCCAGCCCGGACACCGCCGGCACGTCCGGCCGGCCGAGCCGCTCCAGCACCAGCTCCTCCACCGGCGGACCGACCTCCTCGCAGACCGGCGGGAAGCAGTCGCTGAAGTCGCCGAGGATGACCCCCGCGACCTGGTCGAGGATGCCGTGGAGCTTCAGCGCGGTGAGGTAGCGGTCCACCCGGAGCGGCGTCTCGCTGACGTCCTCGATGAACAGGATCGCGCCCGTGAAGTCCGGCGCGTAGGCGGTGCCGGCGAGCGCGGCGGTGAGCGTCAGGTTGCCGCCCACCAACGGACCGGCGCAACGGCCCGGCTGCAACGTCACCAGACCGCCGCCCGGGTTGCGCAGCTCGCCGTCGGTGCCGTTGCCCACCCACTGCGTGACGCCGGCCTCGGTCTCGGAGTCGATCCCGCCGGCCCGCCCGAAGCCGTGGCCGGAGGCGACCATCGGGCCGGAGAAGGTCACCAGCCCAGCCCGGCTGAGCATGGCGAGTTGCAGGGCGGTAATGTCGCTGTAGCCGATGAGCGGCAGCGGCCGGCGGCGGATCAGCTCCCAGTCGACGCCGGGCAGGAGCCGCATGGTGCCGTAGCCGCCGCGGGCGCACCACACGGCGTCGACGCGGGGATCGGCCCACATGGCGTGGAGGTCTTCGAGCCGCTCGGCGTCGGTGCCGGAGAGGTAGTGGTTCTTGTGGCGCAGGTGGCGGCCGAGCAGCACGCGGTAGCCCCGTTCGCGGAGCGCGCGCACGCCGCGAGCGAGCTGTTCGCTGCGGAGTGGGCCCGCGGGGGCGATCACGCCCACCGTGCCGCCAGGCGGGAGGGGCGGGGGCCACAACGCGTTGGCACTCACGCGACCACCCGCGCCGCGCACTCGGTCATCCAACGCGCTCCTCGTACTGGTCGTGCGGCCCGATCCAGATCCACAGGAACCCGTAGTCGCGCTGCTTAGCCACGGCGCAGTAGTGACGACCGACCCGCGCCGACCAGAAGCGCCCCACCCTCTTGGACCTGAGCGATGGATGGTCCGGGTTCGCGAGGACCATGGCGTAAGCCCTGTTGGCGAGCTCCCGCTCCTCTGGTGGAAGGCTTCGGTACAGGCGCCAGAACCGATGGCTCGTGCGGTGTCTCAACGATCAGCGCACCGGCCTTCCGCTTCCTCCTGCGATGCCCGCTCTGCCCGCGGGTCGATCCTGCCGGCGAGGACATCGTCAAGGTCGAAGCACCGACCTTCCGCTTCCTCCCGCAGGGCCTCCGCCGCCAGGGCGTCGAACTTGCCGGCCAGCACGTCGGCCTCGAACTGCCGGTCCCACGCGTCGGCCTCCAGCTCAGCCAGCAGGTGCTGAAACGCCCAGAAGTCCTCGTCCGAGAGCTTGCGGACCTCTTCGACCAGCTCCTCTACTCGACTCATCGCTGTCCTCGGCGCTCCACACCATTATACCCCGCGGCCTCCCGGCCCGACTCAGCCGCCTTGCCCACCCTCGGCCTGCTGCGGCCCGATGTACTCGCTGCTGAGCACCACATCATCGAAGTACACCCGGCAAGGCTGCGTACACTGGTGGATGTAGTTGAGGAGCTGGAAGCAGTTCAGCCGCACGTCGGTGCTGTCGCGCCAGCGCAGGTCGATCCACTTGCCCGTTGGCTCGCCGTCCACCCAGCAGGCCAGCTCACCATCCTTCTGGCCGGGCGTGCTGAGCTTGACCATCATCTCCAAGCAGTACCAGCGCCCGCGCTCGATCAGCACGGCGGGGTCGGTGAAGAGCATATTGCCCCAGTACTGCCCGCCCGGCGCCGGCTTCATGTCGGGGTAGTAGGCGTAGAACATCATCTGGCCGGGCGCGGGGTGCCGGCCCCAGTTGCGCCACGGCTCGAAGCCGACGCTGCAGAAGTCGGTGCCGTTGGGCTTGATGCCGGCCTTGCCGAAGGCGCTCCACTTGTTGTCGATCCGGTTGCCCAGGAGGTGCACGCCGTGGCACAGGTTGCCCTGGTCGAAGTCCGGCGCCCAGCGCTGGTACCAGCGGCAGTAGACCTGGTCGCGGCCGGGCATGAACCAGAAGGGCAGCTTGCCGCCGGTGCCCTCGCCCGGCCGGGCGGTGATGCAGAGCGCGGACTTGCCGCTGTGCACGTCGGCCGGGTTGGTGACGATGGCCAGGTCCGGGTCCTTGTAGTCGCTGTCGCCGTTGCTCCAACCGGAGAGGTCGCCGGATTCGAAGCCGTCCTGGAAGAAGACAGGGTTGTCGGCGGCAAGCGTGGCGGATGCCAGCGCCGCGGCAAGGAATATCCGGTTCCGCATGTTCATTCCTCCGTGGCTCGTCCCCAGCCCCCGCCTCCCGGCGTTCGCACGCTCAGCACGTCGCCCGCCCGCAGGCTCACCGCCGCCTGACCGCCCAGCTCGCGCTCGCCCTCGGGCGGGAGCAGCACGTTCCGCCCCCGCCTGCCCGCCGCGGCGCCCCGCAGCCCGTACGGCTCCCCCACCCGCCGCTCCGTCAGCAACGTCGCCTCGCAGTCGCACAGCGCCCGCACGTCACGGCGGATCCCGTCACCCCCGCGATACCGCCCGGCGCCGCCGGTTCCTTCCCGCAGCTCGTACCGCTCCACCCGCAGGGGGTAGGCGTACTCCACCGCCTCGGCCGGCGTGTTGAGCGTGTTCGTCATGTGCACGTGCACCCCGCTCAACCCGTCGGCGCCGGGCCGCGCGCCCATCCCGCCGGCGATCGTCTCGTAGTAGGTGAAGGGCGTGCCCTCCCGCCCCACGCCGCCCATCAGCAGGTTGTTCATCGTCCCCTGCGATGCCGCCGGGATGCGCTCGGGCAGCGCCTGCGCCAGGGCGCCCAGAACTACGTCGACGATCCGCTGGCTGGTCTCCACGTTGCCGCCCGCCACCGCCGCCGGCGGGAGCGCGTCGACGAGGCTGCCCGGCCGCGTGAGCACCGCCAGCGGCCGGAAGCAGCCGTCGTTGAGCGGCACGTCGCGCGGCAGGAGGCAGGCGAAGCAGTACGTCGCCGCGGAGATGGTCACCGCCCGCACCGCATTGTTCGGCCCCGGCTGCTGCGGGCCGGAGTCGCGCAGGTCGACTTCCGCGGAGTCGCCCGCCAGGCTCAGCCGGACCGCGATCCGCGTGCCGTCGTCCATCGCATCGTCGAACGCGTACGTACCGTCCGGGATCGCCCGCAGAGTCGCCCGGAGCACCCGTTCGGTGTAGTCCTGGAGCGCGGCCATCGCCTCGCCGAGCTCGTCCCCGGCGAGCTGGAGCACGCGCGCCTCGCCGACTCGGAGCGCCGCCAGTTGCGCCGCCAGGTCGCCCCGGCGCTCCTCGGGCGTGCGCGTGTTGGCCAGCAGGAGCGCCTCCACATCGGCGTCGAGCCGCCCGCCGCGGACGAGCCGAACCGGCGGGATGCGCAGCCCTTCCTGGTGAATCTCGGTGGCCTCGCCCATGCTCCCCGGCCGCAGCCCGCCCACGTCGGCGTGGTGCGCCCGGTTGGCCACCACAGCCACGCACTCACCGTCGCGGAACACGCCGCTGAGCACGGTCCAGTCTGGGAGGTGGCTGCCGCCGGCGTAGGGATCGTTGAGCAACACCACATCGCCCGGCCCGAGCGGCTGCGCCGCCAGCGCGGAGGCCACACTGAGCGGCATCGCGCCGAGGTGCACCGGGATGTGCGCGGCCTGAGCGGCCATCCGCCCGGCCGGGTCGAACAGCGCACAGGAGTAGTCGCGCCGCTCCTTGATGTTGGGCGAGTAGGCGCAGCGGCAGAGGGTGGCGCCCATCTCCTCGCACAGCGCCACCAGCCGGTGCCGGTGTACCTCGAGGCTGACGGGATTCACCTCAGGCCCCCAGCGCCAACGCCACCAGCGCCACCAGGCCCACCGTCCAGCAGTAGTAGGCAAAGCTGGCGAAGCGGCCCCGGCGCACCACGTTGAACACGGTCCGCACGGCCAGGTACCCCGTGACTCCGGCGACGACGAAGGCCACGGCCGCGGGGAAGAGCTCCGGCTGGTGCGCGCCCGGCTGGAACAGCCTGGGCACCTCGTAGAGCACCGCGCCCGCGGTGGCGGGGACGGCCATGAGGAACGAGAAACGCGGAGCCGCCTCGGGCGCCAGGCCGCAGGCCAGCCCGCAGGCCATGGTCGTGCCGCTGCGCGAGATGCCGTGGAACACCGCCGAGAGCCCCTGCCCCACGCCGCAGAGCAGCGAGTCGCGCGTGGTCATGGCCTCGATTGGCCGGCCGCCGCCGCCCGCGCGGACCCTCAGGGCGGAGAAGTAGTTGGACGTGCCCGCGATCAGCAGCATCAGCCCGACCAGCCACTCGTGCGCCTCGAACACCCGATCGAGCGGCTTGGCCAGCCCGAGCGCCACCACGATGGTGGGCGGCAAGGTGATCAGCACCAGCCAGCCCCACTTGGCCTGCGGGTCGCCGCCGAGCGCCGCCCAGCCGCCCGGCCGCAGCGTGGCGCGGAGGCTCCTGGCCCACGCCGCGCACATGGTCTTCAGGTCATCCCGAAAGTACGCCAGCAGCGCCAGCAGGGTGGCCAGGTGGAGGAGCACGTCGAAGGCCTTCATCTGCTCGATGTCGGGCCGGCCCAGGAAGTGCTGCGCCAGCATGAGGTGGCCGGAGCTGCTGATGGGCAGGAACTCGCCGAGGCCCTGGACCAGACCAAGGATCACGGCCTGGAAGGTCGACAACTCCACGTTCTCACCTCGCGGACGGCAGGTAGTCGGGCGGCCGCTCGCCGCGGCCGAAGGCATGTGCCACGGCCGCCACGATGCGCTCCGAGGCGCGCCCGTCGCCGTAGGGGTTCACCGCGTGCGCCATCGCGCGATGCGCCGCGGGGTCGTCCAGCAGGCGGAAGGCGGCGTCGCGGACGGCTTCCCGATCGGTGCCCACCAATCTCGCCGTGCCGGCCTCCACGCCCTCCGGCCGCTCCGTGGTGCGGCGGAGCACCAGCACCGGCACACCCAGCGCCGGCGCCTCCTCCTGGATCCCTCCCGAATCGGTCAGGATCAGCGCGGCCTGCTGCATCAGCCCGACGAAGGCGAGGTAGTCGGGCGGCTCGATCAGGTGCACCCGCTGGCGCCCGCCCAGGATCCGGACCACCGTCTCGCGCACCTTCGGGTTGCGGTGCATGGCGTAGACGAGCACAACATCGGGGTGCGTCTCGACCAGGTCGCCGAAGGCGGCGCAGAGCTGCTCGAGCGGCTCACCCAGGTTCTCACGGCGGTGGGCGGTGACGAGCACCAGTCGCCGCCCGGCGAGCGCCCCGCGCGGGAGGTCGGCCGGCTGCGGCAGCTCGCGGGCGGCCACGCTGCGCAGCGCGTCGATCACCGTGTTCCCGGTGATGAACACGTCTTCGGGCGGGATGGCCTCGTGCAGCAGGTTGTCGCGAGCCCAGGGCGTGGGCGCGTAGTGCCAGCTCGCCAGGCGGCTCGTGAGCCGGCGGTTGAGCTCTTCGGGGAACGGGTCGTAGCGCTCGGCAGTGCGCAGTCCGGCCTCCACGTGGCCGACCGGGGTCTGCAGGTAGAAGGCGGCCAGCGAGGCGGCCAGCACCGTGGTGGTGTCGCCCTGCACCAGCACCAGGTCGGGACGGGCCGCCTCGAGCACCGGCGTGAGGTGGGTCAGCACGCGGCCGGTGAGTTCGGGAAGCGTCTGGTTGGGCCGCATCAGATCGAGGTCGTGGTCGGCGCGCAGCTCGAAGGCGGTCATCACCTGGTCGAGCATTTCGCGATGCTGCGCGGTGACCACGATGGTGACCCGGAAGTCGTCCGGCCGGGCGGCGAAGGCCTTCACGAGCGGCGCCATCTTCACGGCTTCGGGGCGCGTCCCGAAGATGACCAGCACGTGGATGGGACGGCTCATCCGCCCGCCCTTGCCGCCCGCGGCTCGAGCGCGTGGATCTTCTCGATCCGTCGCTCGTGCCGCTCGCCGCCGTCGAAGGCGGTGTCGAGGAAGAGCTGGACGATGTCGAGCGCCAGGCCCGGCCCGACCACGCGGGCGCCGAGGCAGAGCACGTTGGCATCGTTGTGGGCGCGCGTGAGGCGCGCGGAGTAGGTGTCGCTGCAGGCGGCGGCGCGCACGCCGGCGACCTTGTTGGCGGCCATGGACATGCCCACCCCGGTACCGCAGACCAGGATCCCGCGGTCCACCTCGCCCTGGGCCACCGCCGTCGCCACGGCGCCGGCGACGTCGGGATAGTCGCACGAGTCTTCGGAGTGCGTGCCGAAGTCCACCAGCTCGACCCCGGCGGCCTGCTCGCGGATGGCTTCCTTCAGCCGGAAACCGGCGTGGTCGGCGCCGATGGCGACCCTCATGCCTCCACCTCGCCTTCGGCGTCGTCCTCGGCATGCTCCTCGCGTGGCGGCTCGTAGGGCACCGTGAACCAGAACGTGCTGCCCTGCCCCACCTCGCTGCGCACGCCGACCCGGCCGCCGTGAGCCTCGACGAAGACCCGGGAGATGAACAGCCCGATCCCGCGACCGCCGCGGACCCGCTCGTCGGTCTGCGTCAGCCGGGCAAACTTCTGGAACACGGCTTCGTGGTGCTCGGCGGGAATCCCCACGCCCTGGTCCGCCACCTCCACGTGCAGCCCTTCGGGGCGCACTTCCAGGCGCACGGTGACGTCGCCGCCATCGGGGCTGTACTTCACGGCGTTGGTGAGCAGGTTGCTGAGCACCTCCTCGAGCCGCGGCTCGTCGCCCACCAGGACCGGCACCTCGCCGTTGCGGCCGTCGACCACCCCGATGTGCCGCCGCGAGCGCGACATCTCGTGCTCCACCACGCGGTGGAGCAGCGCCGGGAAGTCGATCCGCGAGAGATTCAGGTGCAGCTTGATGCCGTGCTCGAAGCGCGAGACGTTGAGCAGATCCTGGATGTGCCGGCGCAGGCGCGAGCACTCGTTGTTGATGATCCCGTGCACGTCCGCCCGGAACGGCGCCTCGAAGCGTTCGTTGCAGCGCTGGAGCATGGTAGCGAAGCCCTGGATGCTGGCCAGCGGGCCGAGCAGCTCGGTGCTGAAGGTCTGCACGAACTCCTGCTTCATGCGGTCCAGGCGGTGGATCTCGGTCACGTCGTTGAAGATCGCCACGACCCCGTCGAGCGCCTCGTCCTCGTCGCGGACGCGCGCCGCCTGGATCTGGAACACCCGGTCCTCGTCCTCCACTTCGAAGGGCACCTCGGCGACCTTGTCCTCGTCGTCGCGCAGGGCGCCCTGGAGCACGTCGCAGGTGGGCTGGTGGGTCACCACACGGTAGTACGGCTCGCCGACGCTGCGCATCTCCTCCACGCCGAAGAGCTGACGGGCCGGCCCGTTGAGCAGCCTCACGCGCTCGTCGCTCCCGATGAACAGGATCCCCGCCGGCAGGTTCTCGAACGTGCTCTCGAGGGTGCGGCTGACCCGGAGCATGTCCACGAAAACCTTGGCGTTGGAGATCACCGAGGCGACCTGCCGGCCGAAGAGCATCAGGAGGCGCTCGTCGTCGTCGCTGAAATCACCTTGCCGGCGCCGGTTCATGACCCACAACACGCCGATGGCCTTGCTGTCGATGACGCGGTTCTCTTCGTCGCGGATCTGCACCATCAGCGGCACGCAGATGCCGTTCGTGGCGCCGAGCCGCGTGAGCGGCTCCTCCAGGGCGCGCGGGTCGGCGCTCAGATCGGCGCAGCGCACGGATTTGCGCGTGCGGAACACCTCGCCCGAGACGCCCCGGTTCACCGGCACGCGGTAGCCGGTGAGCTGGTCCTCATCCACGCCCAGCGCCGGGCGCTGGGCCACCAGCTCGTCGGTGCCGTCGAACAGCAGGTAGACGCACTTGTTGGCCTGCAGCAGCCGCGCCCCGTTCTGGAGCTGCCGGGCGATAGCGCGGCGCACCTCCACCTCGCTGATGAAGAGGCTCCCCTCCATCAACTCCTGTTGTGCCATCTGATCGGGACCGACCCGCGCCGCCAGCTCGCCGCGCAGCCGATCGTTCTCCGCCTGCAGCCGGGCCATCTCGGCTTGCAGCCGGTTGATCCTCAGCTCATCGTCGGGCCCCGCACTCATCGGTATCACCCCGCTCACTCACTGCCACCGTGCCATCGTAGCATCTTCGGCGCCGGCAGGGAAATCGCCCCGTCCAGTCGCGCCCGCATCACCTCGTCGCCAGGGCTTCCACTCGAGCCGGGCAGCGCACCGGCAGCGTGGCCACGAACGTGGAGCCCACGCCCAGTTCGCTCTCGACCCAGATCCTACCACCATGCGACTCGATCAGCCGGCGGGAAAGGTACAACCCCAGCCCGGTCCCGCCGACCCGCCGCGTGGTGCTCCCATCCACCTGGAAGAACTTCTCGAACACTCGGTGGAGATGCTCGGGACGGATCCCCACACCCTGATCCTGCACCATGAGGACCAGCTCGTCCCCGGTCTGCTCCGCCACCACGCGCACGGTGCCGCCCGCCGGCGAGTACTTCACCGCGTTGTTCATCAGGTTGGAGACCACCTGCCTCAGTTTGCTCTCATCCGCCTCCACCATCAAGCTCGCCGGCCCCGTCACCTCCACTTTGTGCCGCGCCGTCACCGCGCTTTGCTGCTCGCCCACCGAGTGGAGCATCGGCATCAAGTCGAACCGGCTCACCTCCATCGGCAGCGGCCGCCCGGCGTCCAACTGTGAGATGCTCAACAGGTCGTTGATCAGCCCGGTGAGCCGGTCGCACTCGTGGTCGATGATGCGCAGCCACTCCTGCGCGTCTTCCGGCCGCTCCTGGCCGAAGGTGCGGAGCAGCGTGGCGGCAAACGCCTTGATGCTGGTCAGCGGCGTCCGCAGCTCGTGGCTGATCAGCGAGATGAACTCGGACTTCAGCTCGTCGGCGGTGCGCAGCGTGGTGGTGTCGTTGAGCACGGCCACTCGGCAAAGCTGCTCGCCGCGGGCGTTGAACACCGGCGTCACGCGCAGCTCGAGCACGGTCTTGGAGTCCAGTCCCACGCGCACCTCGGGCAGCCCGGTGCCGCCGGTCGCCTCCACGCCGGCGAGCAGGTCGGCTACCGCCTCGGACTCGATGGCCTCCCTCACGGGCCGGCCGCGGCACTCGTCGAGACGGAAGCCCAGCAGCAGCTCGGCCGAGCGGTTGGCGTCGCGCACGCGGCCGTCGGGCGAGAGGACGAGCGCGGCGGAGCGCAGCCCGCGGAGGATGGCGGCCGCCTCCTGCTCCGAGGCGTGCGCCTGCTGCCGCTCGGCCGCCAGATGGCTCTCCATCTCGCGGCAGCGCGCGTGCAGGGCCAACTGGTCGGCCACCAGCCGCATCACGCCGAGGGCCTGCTCCACCCCGCCCGGGAGCCGCGCGCTGATCAGCCCCACCACCACGCCCACCGCCTCCTCGCCCTGGCCCAGCATCGGCACGGTGAGCCAGAAGCTGGCGTCGCCGGCGCGCATCAGCGCGCGCTCGCGGGGATGGAGGAGGTCGTCGTCGAGGCCGATCACCGCGGCGCGGCCGGAGTCGAGGCAGGCGCCGGTGGCGGTGTCGTGGCGGGGGATCCGGAGACCCTCGTCCTCGGCGGGGATCTCCGTCAGCCAGGCGCCCTCGGGACGAAACAGCAGGCACCCGCCGAGCCCCCCGAGCCGCCGAGCCATGGCCGCCAGCTCCGCCGCCGTGTCGCGGTCGAAGCCCAGCTCACGACCTGCCTGGCCTGTGACCGAGGGTGTCATCGATCCATCTCGCGCGAAGGCCCTACGACGCTCTCATCGTACCATGATCGCCGGCCTGGCGATCCGCCGCCCGGCCGCGCTCACCGCCAGGAGCGGCCAGTCCGGCGTGGCCGAGACCACCTCCGGGCCCTCCGGCGTGGCCAGCATGCTGTCCTCCGACTTCGTGCCCGCGATGGACGGGTTCCAGGCGAAGGCCTGCCACGGCTGCACCGTCTCCTGCGAGTCCGGCGTGGCGCGGTAGTCCCGCCCGGCGTAGCCGGTGGCGCCGCCCTGATGGTGGTATTCCCATTCGTCGGGGTAGCCCACCCGGCGGTAGGCCTCCACGCCGGCCGCAAAGATCGCCGCCACCCGGGCGCCGGGGAGCGTGTGCGCGATGAACGTGCCGTCCACCTCGCACACCGCCTTGTGCTTGGCGCTCAGCGGGGCAGGCAGCGGCCCGAAGTGCACCAGCCGGCTGAGCGAGACGATCAGCCCGCCGCGCCGCCCACCGGCCACCAGCATCGCCAGCTTGTCCACGCACCGCGCCGTCGGGAGCGGGTGGCGGTACGCCGTGATCCGTTCGTCGGCGGCCACCAGCAGCACCGTCGGGGTGATCCCGCGCTCGAGCATGGCCTGAGACATTCGCCCGGCCAGCCTCAGCTCGCTCTCGCCGCGCCCCAGCTCGCGCGCCACGGTGCCTAGCAGCTCGCCCATGTCGCGGCCCAGCCGGCGGTAGGCCTCCACCTCGTCGGACAGCAGCGAGTAGCGCTGCGGCGCCAGGTCCACCAGCTCGCGCTGGGCGGCGGGCGTGTCGCCGCCGATACGGCCGTGCCGGTCGGACAGCTCGGCCACCACCGAGGCGATGCTCTGGTCGTGCCAGCGCACCTCGCGGAGGGGCCAGCCGAGGGCGGACAGCTCCTCGTCACGGAGGCGCGGCGCCTCGATGTTGCTGGTCACCACGGTGACCTGCTCGGCGGTGACCACAAGGCTGCAGACGGCTTGTTCGGAGGCCAGGCCAACGTGGCAGTCGCTGCCGCCGGTGAGCCAGAAGACGTTGTCGAGGCGGGAGAGGACGAGGGTCCCGAGTCCGCGCTGCTCCATGCAAGTCCGCACGCGATCGAGCTTGAGAACGGTTCCTGCCGACACCGGTTCCTCCGCGGCAGAGTGGGTCGAGCGAGGGCCTTCGGGGGCCGTCCTGGAAGGCTTGACGCGCCGCATTATAGGCTTCCGGAAGCGCCCTGTCAACTCCGCGGCGGGGCTCGCCGCGCCGCCCCGGCTGCCGTATAATCGCGCCGGAGAGCCTCCCATGCACTGGCTCGAAGTGGCCCCCGAGCTGTTCGTCTTCAACGACTGCTGCAACGTCTACGCCCTCCGCGACGGCCGCCGCGCCCTGCTCATCGACCTCGGCAGCGGCCACGCCCTGTCGCACCTCCCCGAGATCGGCGTGGAGAGCGTCGCCGCGGTGTACTTCACCCATGCCCATCGCGACCAATGCCAGGGCGCGAGCGCGGCACTCGAGCGGGGCCTCGAGCTGCACTTCCCCAAGGCCGCCGCCGCGATGGTCGAGCCGGGCAGCCGCCCCGACTTCCGGATGATGTCCCCGGCCCATCTCGCCTACCCCAGCCGCTTCCACCCGCCCCGGCCCATGCCCGGCGCGAAGTTCGACCTCCAGGCACCGTGCCTCATCGACTGGGGGCCGTACGACCTGGAGCTCTTCCCCGCGCCCGGGCACATCGACCACCAGGTCGCGTTCAGGGTGGACGGGCCGTGGGGCTCCGCGCTGTTCTGCGGCGACGCCCTGCACTCGCGCGGCAAGGTCCACGAGGCCTACTGCCTGGAGCACGACCACTACACCGGCGCGGGCGCACGAATCGCCGCCGACACCCTCTGCGCCCTGCGCAACCTCCGCGCGCAGCGGATCTGCCCCAGCCACGGCCCGGTCACCGACGAAGCCGTCTGGGACGCCTTCACCGTCACCGCCGAGCGGCTCCGCGCGCTGGCCGACCTGAAGGACACCATCCTCCCCCGCCGGCCCGCCGTGCGGCGCCTCCTGCGGCCCCATGCCGGCGCCTTCCACCGCGTCTCCGCGCATCTCTACCTGTGGCAGAACTCCTACTTCCTCGTCAGCGAAGAGGGTGCCGTCCTGATGGTGGACGTGCAGTGCAAGCTGCCCGACTCTTTCCACAAGCTCTACTACGAGACCCTCGGCGAGCGCCCCGTCGAGGTCGTCCTGATCAGCCACCTGCACTGCGACCACGTGATGGGCATCGAGGAGCTCCGCGGCCACCAGCCGCTGCAGTGCTGGGCGCACGAGTCGCTGGTGGAGGCCGTCGAGAACCCCTACGCCCTGGCCCGCCCGTGGCTCCACAACGACCCGGCCAAGGTGGACTGCGTGCTGGGCGAGGCCGAGACCGTGCGCTGGCGAGAGTACGAGCTGACCGCTTACTGGTTCCCCGGCCAGACCGACTTTCACGCCGTCTACGCCACGGAGGTCGACGGGCGAACGGTGCTGTTCAGCGGGGACAACTTCTACCCGGCGCAGCAGTGGGGTGGCACCGGCGGGCTGTGCGGCTACAACGGCGGACACCCGGCGCTGTGGCGCAGGTCGGCCGAGCTGGTCATGCGGCTGGAGCCCGAGTGGATGCTGGCCAGCCACATGCAGCCGTTCGTTTACCGGCGCGCGGACTTCGAGGCGGTCGTGGACTGGAGCGAGACGGTGGCGGCGCTGATGCGCGAGATCGCGCCCGACGGCAACCTGGAGCGCTGCCACAGCCCGCACTTCCTCGAGGTGCGGCCGTACGTGCAGCCGGCGGCACCGGCCATGCCGGTCGCGCTGCGCGTGCGTAACACTTACCCCCGATCGCTCACGCTGCGGGTCGCCGCGCGCCTGCCCGAGGGGCTCGCCGGCGACACCGCGACGCGAACGATCGAGCTGGCCGCCGGGGAAGAGGGTTCCCTGAGCTGGGAGTTGGCTGCCGCGGAGGGACTGGCCGGCATGCACCTGGTGACGTTCGACGTGTCCGACAACGATGGCTACCGGGGCGAAGCGGCCGAATGCTACGTGCGCGGCGCAGGTTGGTACGAGGGGATGTGAATGCTGACTTACGTGCTGCCCGGCACGCCGCGCCCGTTGTCGTCCGACTCGCCCGAATGTCAGTGGCTGTGGACGTCCCCCGCCGACAAGGGTCCGCCGGCGCCCTGGGGCGGGCCGAGCCAGGTGCCCCCCAAGCCCGTGACGTGGGTCCCCGATGCCGGCGTGCCCACCGACTGCTTCACGGTGGAGCTGTGGCTGCGGCCCGCTCAGCCGCTGGCGTCGGTGGAGCATCCGCTGATCACCGCCGCCTGCAACCACCGCGGCACCGCCTGGTGGTTCGGTCTCACGCGGCACCTGCGGCCGGCGCTCCGCTGGCTCGACCGGCAGGGCCTCAACCAGGAGCTGGTGGGTGACAGCCTGGTCGACCTGCTCGTCCCGACGCAGTGGCTGCACCTGGCCCTCGTCCACCACGGACAGGGCGCCGACCCGGCCGAGGTCAGCCACGACTACACCCAGTGGAGCCTCTACGCCACGCCCGCCGGCGAGGCCTGGCCGCGATTGGTGGCCCACGACGGCTCGGCGCGCTGCGCCATGCCCGCCGCCTCGGGCTGCGTCACGCTCCACCAGGGCGCGTTCGCCTATGCCCAGGCCGCCTGCTTCAAGCACGCCAAACTGCCCTGTGAGTTCCCCACCCTGGGGCAGGACCCGCCCACGGGCGTGACCCTGAGCGGCGACTTCGCCGGCGGCAGCGCCCGCTCGCCCGTCGGCCTCGGCCCGCGCCGCGTGGCCGTCGCCTGCGCCCCCGGCGTCACCGACTCCAACTACTGGTTCCACACCCGCGTGAGCGTGGCCGACCCAGGGGACGACACGCCGCTCGACCTGACCATCGTCGCCGCGCCGCGCGGGCAGGCGATGCTCAACACGCTCTTCCGCAGCCGCGACGGCGACCGCTGGGACCGGCTCCCGGGCGGCTGGTTCATGACCGACCGCACCCACGCGGCGCAGGGCTTCCTCCGCGTCCGCGTGCCGGTGGAGGGCCGCGACTTCTACCTCGCCGCCTCACCGCCCTACCGCCTGGCCGACCGGGACCGGCTCCTGGCCGACCTGGCGGACAACCCCTGGGT
>JACPDV010000491.1 GCA_016183835.1 Armatimonadota bacterium | reverse complement strand
GCCAGGTGCGCGACATCATGACCCCGCGCACGGTGATGGTGTCGCTCCCCGCCGACCTGCCCCTGGCCGAGGCCGCGCGCGACCCGCGCCTCCTCGAGCACAGCCGCATCCCGGTCTACGACGGCGAGCCCGACCGCGTCCTCGGCTTCGTCCGCCGGCACAACGTGCTCGCCCACGCCGCGGAGCCGGGCACGCTCCGCGACCTCGTGCAGGAGGCGCTCCAGGCCTTCGAGCTGATGACCTGCGACCAGCTCCTCGCGCGCTTCCTCGACGAGCGAGTGCACCTCGCGATGGTGATCGACGAGTACGGTCAGGCCGAGGGGCTGGTCACCCTGGAGGATGTGCTGGAGGCCCTGCTCGGGATGGAGATCGTGGGCGAGGACGACGTGGGCCCGGACCTGCGCGAAGAGGCGGAGCGCCTGGCGGCGGAACGGCTCGAGCACTTCGGCGTGGCGGAGCCCGAGCCTCAACCGCCGGACGACGACTCGACCACGTAGAGCGGAGCGCCGGTGAGGGTCACGCGGCCGGTGGGCAGCAGGCGGCCGAGGTGGTCGTAGAGCCGCGAGCCGGGCTCGGGATCGTAGCCGGTGGCCTCGCCCTCGGACCAGCACACCCGCACGGCGACCAGCTCGCCGCGGAAGCTCGCGCGGAAGGCGCCAGGCGCCAGCGTGTCGAGCCCGGTGAAGGGCAGCCCGCCGGCCAGCCGGGAGTTGACGGCGTAGGCGAGCAGCTCGGGGGTCAGCCGCCCGCCCGGTCCGAGCAGCCCGGGCCGGCCACCTTTGGACACCAGATCACCCCATCCGGCGCCGCGCAGCCCCGGCGTGGACCGCGCGCAGGTCAAGGCCACCGCCACCGCCGCGGCGCGATCGGCGTTGCCGGTCAGCTCGTCCACCGGCCAGCTCGGGGCCCACAGCCACACATCGCCGACCCAGCCGGGCGGGGCGCAGGCGGCGAAGGAGCGCATGGCCCAGGGCAGCCCGGCCATCGCCGCGGCGGGACGGCCCGGCAGACCCACCACCACCGCGTCGGCCGCGCCGGACAGCGGGCCGAAGTAGGCCTTGGCCTGCGCCAGCCAGGCGGGCTGTTCGGCGCGCAGATCGGCCATCACGGCCACGTTCTGCGCCGGCAGCCGCTCGCGCATGGCGTTCAGCCAGTCGGCGTGCACCGTGCCCAGATCCACCTCGGCGGTGCCCGACTCCGGCTGCGGCCCGCCCACCCACCACAGCGGGATGCCTTCGAGCAGATCCGGGCTCGCCGCCAGGACGCTCTCGTCGAGCCCCTCCAGAGAGCCCACGACCCGCAGCCCCTGCCCCCAGGCCAGCGTCAGCGCCTCGCGGTAGGACGCCTTGCGCGGGTTGAAGTCGGCGCCCAGGCTGATCACCGTCCAGCCCACGCCGAGGCTGCGGAGGAGCGGCAGGTCGCCGATCAGCCGGCCGTCCTGCAGCGCCGCGCCGTCGCGCAGGCCGAGCCCGGCGAAGGTGTCCGGCCCGCCGAGCTTGGGCGGCAGGAGCACGGCGTCGAGTGCCAGCGTGCGGCGGCCCTCGCGGTTCTCGAGGCTCACCTCGATCCGCTGGGACCCGCTGCCGGCGAAGCGGAGCGGCACCTCCACCGTCTGCCCGGGCGCCGGGAGCACCGCGCCGCCGCCTTCGAGGGGGCCGTTCTTCCAGCGCACGTCGGCCGGGACGGAGGCCTCGCAGCGGTTGATCACGGCCAGCGACGGGGCGCGGTCCTCGGGCACGTAGAGCCCGGCCCGGCCGGCGTGCCCGAGGCCCACCGCCAGGAAGTCGAGTCCGCGAAGCGGCTCCTGCTCGACGGCGAGATCGTCGAACCGCAGCTCGCCGGCGTGCGCGCTGACGAACTCGAGGTTGAGGCTGAGGAGGCGGTAGGGCGGCTCGGGCTCGGGATGGCCGCTCTCGCCGGGCCGGGTGCGGAAGTGGAGCAGGTCGAGCCGCACCTTGCGCCAGCCATCGAAGTCCAGCGCGAGCGGCAACGTGGTGAAGCTGGTCTGCGTGGCGTCGGTCAGGTTGGCGCTGAGGAGGCAGCCGCCGGCGTCGCCCTTGACGCGCAGGCTGAGGACGCGAGGTCGGCCGACGAGCTTACAGGGCGGTGCGGGCAGGAGCAGGTGGAGGTTGGCGCCGGCGTAGACGAGGCGGCCCTCGCGGCCGCCCCGGCCCTTGACCACGTCGAGGCGGACGGCGCGGCGGGCGGGTCCGAGCGGCTCGCCCCAGCGCGACCAGCCGAGCCCCTCGGGCACAGTCTCGAAGTTTTCCACCGGTGCGGGCGGCAGGCCGGGGCCGGCGAGGGCGGGCGGCAGGGCAACCAGGATCCAGGCGATCCACCGCATGGCGAGCGAGCCTCAAGGAGGAGTGTACCCCAACCGCGGCGGGAAGGGCGGCTTCCGCGGGCGGCGAATGGGCCGTCGGATGGGTCGTTGGACGGACCGGAAGCAGGAGTGGGCAGTATGGACGCGATCGAAGCACTCAAGAGCCGGCGGAGTGTCCGTGCGTACACGGCCAAGCCGGTGGCTCGCGAGATCCTGGAGGAGCTGGTCGACTGCGCGCGACTGGCGCCCTCGGGTATGAACGTGCAGCCGTGTGACTTCGTCGTCATCACCGACGCCGAGACGCGGGAGCGGATCGCCGAGATCTGCGAGTATGGACCGTTTATCGCCGAGGCCCCGGCGTGTATCATGTTGGTCTGCCGCGAGGAAGGCCTGTTCCTCGAGGACGCGGCCTGCGCGGCGCTCTCGGTCATGGTGGCGGCGCGGGCCCACGAGCTGGGCACGTGCTGGGTGCACGCGTTCGGCAAGGACTGCGAGCACGAGCTGGGGGCGACCGCCGGCGTGCCGAAGGACCACCGCGTGGTGTGCGTGTTGGCGGTGGGGTATGGCGATTTCCCACCACCGCCACCCAAGCGCGAGTTGTCTGAAGTCTTGCATTGGGACCGGTTCGTCGAGTGACCCTCGGCGACGCCGGGGGGTAGAAGCTGGACTGGAGCTGGATGCGCATTCTTGCAGCGGAGGACGACCGGGTGGCCCTGGCGCTCTTGCGCCGGACCCTGGAGAAGCTGGGACACGAGGTGGAGACCGTCGAGGACGGTCAGGCGGCGTTGGACACGCTCCGCACACGCCCGTTCGACGTGCTGATCAGCGACCGCATCATGCCGCGACTCTGCGGGCTCGATCTGTGCCGCGCGCTGCGCGCCCTGGACGGGCCGTACGTCTACTACGTCATGCTCACCGCCATGGACTCGCGCGAGGACATGGTGGCCGGCATGGAAGCCGGGGTGGACGAGTACCTTGCCAAGCCGCTCGATCCCATCGAGCTGCGCGCCCGGCTGATCGCGGCAGAGCGGATCGTCGGCCTGCACCGCAGCCTCGTCGAGCAGCGCCAGGCGCTGGAGCGGCTCAACCACGAGCTGTGGGAGCACGCCCGGATCGACGCGTTGACCCACATCGGCAACCGGCAGCGCATGGAGGAGGACCTGGCCGCGATGCACGACCGCGTCAGCCGCTACGGGCACTCGTACGCGGTCGGGTTGTGCGACGTGGACTGGTTCAAGATCTACAACGACACGTGCGGGCACCAGGCGGGCGACGCCGCGCTGGCGGCCGTGGCGCGTGTCCTGGACGACGAGACCCGCGCCGGCGACAGCGTCTACCGCTATGGCGGCGAGGAGTTCCTGGTGCTGCTGGCCGAGCAGTCGCTGGCCAGCGCCTACATCGCCATGCAACGGATGTGCCGCGCGGTGGACAGCCTGGGGATCGCCCATCCCGGTCTCGATCCGGCGGGGGTGGTGACCATCAGTTGCGGGATCAGCGGCTGCTCGCTGGCCGAACCCAAGTCCGTCCAGGAGCTGCTGGGAGAAGCCGATGCCGCGCTCTATCGGGCCAAGGAGCGAGGGCGCAACCGCGTGGTGTGCCACGGCTGGGAGCCGGGCTAGCCTGCTGGGGCTGCTGCTCGGCCTCGCCGCCGGCGCCGCCGAGCCGCCCCCGCTGGCCGACGCCGTGGACCGGGTCCGGCCGGCGGTGGTCAGGATCGAGGCGTACGGCCCCGTGCCCGCCGGCGACCGGCCGCTCGAGGGCGTGCTCGGCCCGCGGCCCATCCTCCCCCGCGACCGGCTCGCCGTGGGCGCCGGCTTCGTCTACGACGCGCCGCGGCGGCGGGTGCTGACCGTGCAGCACCTGACCGAGGGTGCCGCCACGCTGATCGTCGCCCTGGCCGACGGCCGCGCCTGTGCAGCCGCTCTGCTCGGCGCCGATCCGGGGGCCGACCTGGCCGTGCTTCAGCTTCCCGACCTGGCGCTCGCGCCGGCCCCGCTCGGAGCCGCCGGTCTGCTGCGGCAGGGCGATCCGGTGTTCGCCGTGGGGCATCCTTACGAGGCGTTTCCCTTCACCGTCACGCACGGCATCGTGAGCGCCCTCGGCCGCGCGTTCGAGGTCGGCGAGCGCGCCTACGACGGCCTGCTGCAGACCGATGCGCCGCTGGGCGAGGGCAGCTCGGGCGGACCGCTCTGCAACGCGCAGGGCGAGGTGGTGGGGATCTGCGTGGCCGTCTACGCGCCGGCCCGCGCGGCGACGGGGATCGGCTTCGCGATGCCGCTCGAAGACGCGCTCCTCGCCGCCGGTCACCTCGAGCGCGAGGGTGGGCTGCCGTGGCTCGGCGCCGTGATCCGCGACCTGTCCGCCGGGCTGGCCTCCGAGCTGCGGCTCAGCCAGGCCGTGGGCGTGGTGGTGCAACTGGTGGTGCCGGGCGGGCCCGCCGCGCAGGCCGGGCTCCGCGCTCGCGACGTGGTCGTGAGGGTGGACGGCACGGTACCCGCCAGCGCCGCAGCGCTCCGGCGGCAGCTCCTCGGCCGGGAGACCGGCGGGAGCGTGGTGTTCGAGCTCAGCCGCGACGGGCGGCCGGTGCGGGTGGAGGTGAAGCCCGGCCGCCGGCCGGCGCAGGTGGTGGGCGGGTGGTGAGTCTGGGCAGGATCCGCGCCCGGCCGGGTGAACCCGTTCGGGACCGAGGAATCCCGCCATGTCCGAGCCCTCCGCGCCGGCCCTTGCCAACCTGATCGCCAACGGCGACTTCTCACGCTGCGCCACCGGCGGGCTGCCGGACGGGTGGGAAGTGGTGGCCCCCAATCCCGCGCTGGCGCCCTGCTTCGCCGGGTCTGACGGCCGGCTCGCGGCCCGCGGCAACGGGCGGCGCGAGTGCTTCGGCTACGTCCGCCACCCTGTCCCGTTGGCGGGCGGGCGGACCTACCGGCTCCGCGTGGTGCTCCGGCCCGACGCGCTCGACGACCTGAACCAGCATCTCGTGCACGGCATCTTCCGCGCCAGCCCGCACTTCAACGACGGCGTCTTCGAGTACCGCCGCGAGGACGGCCGCGTGGTGGGCGAGGCGGTCTTCCCCGGCCCGGAGGCGGCGGGCGAGGGCGAGGTCCGGCTCTACTTCCGCTTCAGCGCCGCGGGCGCGGTGGAGTGGAAGGAGGTCTCGCTCACCGAGGCCGAGCCCATCCCGCCGCGGCGGGCCAAGCTGACCTGCACCTGGGGCACCGGCGGCCTGGACTACTGGTCCGGCGTGCTCGACGCCGCGGGCGAGGCCGGGTCAGACCTGGTGCTGCTGCCGGAGGGGTTCAACGGGCTGCCCATCGCCCAGCCGGAGCCCCTGAGCGGGCCCACCGGATCGCTGATGGCGGCCAAGGCGCGGCAGTGGCGGATGTACGTGAGCGGCTCGTTCTATGAGCGGCGAGGCGACCTGGTCTACAACACGGCGCCGCTCTACGACCGGGCCGGTGCGCTGGTGGGCACCTACGAGAAGGTGCAGCTCTACGATCCGGAGGAGGACGAGGGCGCCACGCCCGGCCACCGCCTGCCGGTCTTCGACGCCGACTTCGGCCGGGTGGGGATCATCATCTGCTACGATAGCTGGTTCCCCGAGCCGACCCGGCTGCTGGCCTACCGCGGGGCGGAGCTGATCCTGTTCCCGAACGCCGGCTACTTCACCGGCCTGATGCCGGCGCGGGCCGCGGACAACGGCGTGTGGTTCGCGGTCAGCAGCCAGGGCTGTCCGGCGGGGATCTGGGACTCCGGGGGTGCGCAGGCGGGCGAGCCGCACGCCAACCCGACCCGCTTCGTCAACTCGTCGGTGTGCGACTTCCACCGCGACGAAGAGCGCCGGATGCTGTCGGCCACGGTGGACCTCAGTCGCCGCTGGAGTCCGCACTGGTGGGGCGGGCCGATGCGCTCGGCGCCCGGCGGGCGGCGCTGCCGGCAGACGCTGATGGAGCCCCTCGAGGAAGCCATCGCCGCCGAGGCGCGGCGGTGGTGGCGCGACGAGACGTGAGGCGGGTCACGCGGCTCTGCGCAGCTCCGCCTCGCGGAACGTCACCAGCCGCTTCTGTTGCTCGTCCCAGAGCGCCAGGGGGATGGTCTTCAGGCTGCTCCACAACGTGATCTCCGGCGCCACCTGGAGGAGGGGATTCTCCTCGTGACAGCGGCGGAGGTTGTAGTTGGGGATGCGGGGGCAGAGGTGGTGGATGTGGTGGTAGCCGATGCTGCCGGTGATCCACTCCAGCGCGCGCGGCAGGCGCAGATAAGAGCTGCCGTGCAGCGCCACCGCGGTGAAGTCCCAGTCCGCCTGGTCGGACCAGTAGCCGGGATCGAACTGGTGCTGCACGTAGAACAGGTAGACGCCCGACGACGCGGCGACCGCGATGATCGGCAGGGTGACCAGCACCACGGTGAGCGCCCCGAAGTACCAGGACAGCACGACGAACGCGAGCAGCAGCATCAGGTTGGTGATGTGGACGCTGCGCCGTTCGCGCTGCTCCTCTGCCGGCACGGCATAGGGCCAGCGCTGGGCGAACACGAAGTGCAGGAACGGGCCGATCAGGAACAATGCCAGCGGATGGCGGTAGACTCGGTACCACGCCCGCTGCGCCCGTGAGCCGCCCGCGTACTCGGCGACGGTGAGGGTGCGGATGTCCCCGGTGCCGCGGCGCTGCAGGCTCCCGGCGGTGGCGTGGTGGACGGCGTGGTCGTGCCGCCAGGCCACGTACGGCGTGAAGGTGAACAGGCTGCAGGTGAGGCCCACGCGGTCGTTCCAGTGTGCTTGGGACAGGAACGAGCCGTGGCCGCAGTCGTGCTGGATGATGAACGCCCGGATCACCAGACAGCCGGCCGGGAGCGAAGCGAGCAGCGCCCACCAGCAACCGGCTCGCACGCCGACGAGCGCGACCGCAATGAACGCCAGCATCGGCACGAAGGTGGTCAGCAGTTGGGAGCACGCCAGCCGCGGGTTGGGCTGCTGGTAGGGGCGAACGAGGGCGCCCCACTCGGCACGGGTCGGGAGCGGACGTAGAGTCGGTGTCAAGCGGTTCTGCCTGAAAGCCGCGGGAGCGCGGCAAGCGGCGCCGTCGTCGCCTCCCAGCAGGGGGCCGGGGCATCAGGCGGTCGCGGTCGCAGCACGTTGGATGCATTGTACCCCAAGATCGCGCACCGGGCACCTCCACTTGTTCGGATCCGCCGGGAGGAACGGCCGCCACTCCCGCGAACAGCCGCCCAGCCGTGGCTCGTGACGGGCCGGAGGAGGAGCGGCGTGGACCACATGCCGAGCTGGTGTTTGGCCTGGGTGGCGTGCGCGACGGTCCTGAGCTGCCTGGCTGCGCCCGTGGCGGAGCGCTCTGCCACGGAGAAGGCGCGCGACGCGGTGGCCGCAGCCGCCGGACTGGGCGAGTCGGCGCCCGACTGGCTGGTCGATTCCGAGAGCTACGCCATCGGCTATGACCCCAACATGTGGGAGTCGCTCGCCGCCTCCAAGGTGGCCTTCATCACCCACTGCCCCGTCAACGCCGACTACTTTGCCCGCGCGCACGCGCTCGGCATCCGCTGCTTCCCCTACGTCACCTTCTACCAGGGCAGCGCGGTGGGCACCTACGAGGGCGTGGACCTGCGCGAGCACCCCGAGTTCATCGAGGTCGACGCCAACGGCAACCTCGTCCGCACCGGCTTCTGGGACAGCGAGGACGCCAAGAACTGGTACACCACCTGCCCCAACACGCAAGCCCATCAGGACGCGATGACAGCCTGGGTCGAGCGCATCATGGCGCTCGGCGCCGACGGCGTGTTCGTCGACAACCTGTCCCACCGCCAGCCCTGCGCCGGACCGAAGTTCGGCCGGCACCAGCACCTCTACGACGACCAGGACCACGCCTTTGCCATGCTCCTCAAGCGGGTCCGCGAGGTGGTCCAGCGGCACAAGCCCGACGGCGCGATGCTGGGCAACTCGGCCTTCCCGATGGGCCTGCCGAAGGAGTTCTGGGCCTACCTCGACGCCGAGATGCTGGAGTCGTACATCTGCACCTGGGTCTCGAAGGACCGCTGGTTCGACTGGCAGGGCCACTGGCACAAGCAGGGCGTGGACCTGCAGCCGTTCCTCCGCGCCGGCAAGCAGATCCAGTGCCTCTCCTATCTCGGCAGCACACCGTACGGGATCCGCGAGGACGCCTTCTTCTGCTACGCCACGGCCCGGCTGGCGGGGATGGTCTGGAATGGCGGCGTCTCGCTAGCCAATCCGGATTCCGCTATTCTCTACCAGATCCGGCTCGGCAAGCCGCTGGGCGACGAGCAGGAGGAGGACGGCGTCTTCTATCGCGTGTTCGAGCGCGGCTTCGTGGCCGTGAACCCGAACAAGGAGGCGGCCGGCACGGTGACCATCAAGGCGCCGATGCCCTCCTCGCGGCTGCTCGACCTGGCCGGGAGCGCGCCGAAGGGCTGGGCGTCGTATCCGCAAGGCTACGACTCGCTGGCGCTCAGCAGTGCGCACGACGGGGAGCGCTGCCTGCGCATCAGCAACATAAAGCCGGCGGAGAGCGGCGTGCACCAGGTCATCACGCTGAACCAGGCGAAGCCCACGCCGATCGTGGCCGGTGGCTGGAGCCGCGCGGAGAACGTCAGCGGCGCGGCCGACCCGAACTACTCGGTCTACCTCGACATCACCTACGGCGACGGCACCTACCTGTTCGGGCAGACGGCCGACTTCACTCCCGGCACGCATGACTGGGAGATGAAGCAGGTGGTGGTGAAGCCCGAGAAGCCCATCAAGTCGCTCACCGTCAACGTGCTCTGCCGCTACCGCACCGGGACGGCCTGGTTCGACGGCATCTTCCTCAACGAGGGCGAGGCGCCCGGCGCGGGGGCCAACCTGGTGCGCAACGGCGGATTCGAGGAAGTGGGCGGTACGGCACGGCCGCTCAACGCCGCGGACTCCGGCGGCAAGGTGGTGGTCCCGCCGTACTCGGGACGGGTCTACCTCTTCGCCTCGGACACGGCGGACCAGCTCGCGCCGCACGGCCCGAAGCTGAGCATCGTGACGCACCCGGCCCTGGGCGAGGTGCGCTTCCGGATCGACGGGTTCGACTTCTGGACCCACAGCGGGCACTGGACCACGGAATACGTGACAGGGCCGGAGTTCGGGCGGTTCGGTTTGAGCTTCGCCGGGCCGGGGAAGCACACCGTCGAGGTGGTCGACGTGGTGCCGTCGGCGATGAAGACGCCGGCCGGCTACGGGAGCGGCACCCGGCTGGGCGAGTTCATGGATCCGTCACAGCCCACCCAGCCGCTCGGCAACCGGAAGTTCCGGTTCCGGGCGTGGGCCGGGGCGGCGACGTCCCAATCGCCGAAGATCGAGTTGGAAGTCGCTAACGATTTGACGCTCACAGCCGAGTTTGATGTCGAAGGGTAGAAGAGTGTTCCGGCCGGGCAGTGTGACGCGCGCCGTTCGGCCGTAACAGCCAGAGGGCCGGGTCGCCTCGCTGGCCGTGGCCCGAGGCGACAAAACCGTAGGAGGAGTCGACCCACGAAGGGGCAACTCCTCAGCGTTCGGGTGTGAGGACACTCGGACGGGGGTCACAACATGAAAGTACGTCGAGCATTCACGCTGATCGAACTCCTGGTCGTGATCGCCATCATCGCGATCCTCGCGGCCATCCTGTTCCCGGTCTTTGCCAAGGCGCGGGAGAAGGCGAGACAATCGAGCTGCTGCTCCAACCAGAAGCAGCTCATGCTGGCCACCATGCAGTACCGTCAGGACTACGACGGGAAGATCTACTACTGGTACCAGTGGGGCGGGCCGAACGTCTACTACTGGTGGGAAGTATCGCAGCCCTACATCAAGAACACGCAGATCT
>JACPDV010000490.1 GCA_016183835.1 Armatimonadota bacterium | reverse complement strand
AGGCGAGCAGGGCCGGGACGGTGCAGCAGGCGGAGGCCAGCAGGGCCGCGCCAATCGCCGATAAGGTCAGCCTTCGCGAGTTCATGGTCTCTCCCGGGGCCGGCCGGGCGACGGCTTGCGTGCCCGACCGGCCCTCTGTCGGCCGCCTCAGCGTGGAACGCCGATGCCGGCCTCCCGGAGGGCCGCCACGGTCATCTGGCGGCCCTCACAGCAGGACGCCAGCTTGCCGTCCACCGCCACCGCCGGGAGCGACACGACGCCGAGCTGTCGGGCACGTGCCGGGCCCGCTTCGTCGTGCATGTCGTGGACGCTGATCTCGCAGGACGGGCAGGCCGTCTCGCGGACCAGCGCAACGCTGGCTTCGCAGATGGGGCAACCGGCGCTGAAGATCTGGATCTTCCGCGTACGCGTTTCGGACATGACGGTCTCCTTTCAGGGCGCTTCGTCGAGCGCTTCGAGGATGGGACAGGCCGCGATATCAGAGCCTTCGTCGCACTCGGACACCAGGGCTGCCAGCGCTTCCCGCATCCGGTGCAAGGCGGCCAGCTTCCGGTCGATCACCTCGATCTTCTGGAGCGCTCGCTGTCGCACCTCGCCGCAAGACGCCTGGCCTGTGATGCGCAAATCCAATAGGTCGCGCAGCTCGGACAGGGTGAAGCCGAGCTCTTGACCACGTTTGATGAAGCGGATCCGCCGCACGGTCTCGGCGGGGAACAACCGGTGCCCCTGGGCGTTGCGCGGGGGTGCGGCCAGGAGGCCTTCACGCTCGTAGAAGCGCACGGTTTCAAGGCCGACGCCGGCTTGGCGCGCCACTTGCCCAATGGTCTGACCGGACATACGACTCATCCTTGATTCTCAGGCTAACACCCTGTACCCAGGTACAGGGCAAGTCCCAGTTTATTGTGATTTGGTTGCGACGATCTCCGCGCAGCGCGGCCGGCCTCTCCAAGCCGGGCCGCCGCACCAGCGAAGGAGGTGCGGACTATCGAAGCCCAAAGCCGTCCTCACCGCCCGTTCAGCGCCCAATCGTACTTCAGATAGGAGATCGGCACGGTAGCGTCCTGGAGCAACTGCTTCCGGTCGCCCTCCAGGTAGTGGGCAAGATAGGCGCGCAGGGCAGCTTCGCCGGCGCCGAAGTCCGAGGCGTACCACTTGAAGATCTGGGACAGCGCGAGGCGCCGGCCCGCCGGGTCGATGGTGTTGCGCGAGGGGTTGCTGATGAACTGCCGCATGGCCTCGTCCAGGCGGCGGTCGAGCGCCCCGCCGTTGACCGGCCAGGCGTGCGATTGGAGCGGCGGACAGCTCCGGCTCGCGCAGTTCACAGCGGCGTGGACCCGCGGGTCGTGGAAGGTCTCACGGATCAGGGTCTCGATCTGGTCGAGCGTCATGTCCCGGCCGCCGAGCTGGTGCCTGGTCTCCTTGAAGAAGCGCTTGAGGCTCGACCCCTCGCTGGACGCGAACTCGCCGACGCCGCGATAGTGTCCGGCTTGCTTGCCGGCCACGATATCCGCGATGACCAGCGCGTTGTAGGCATTGAGGTAGAACGCCATCTTTGCGGCCGGCTCGGTCAGCGACGCCGGATCGGTGGTGCGCAGCGTTTGCAGATAGGTGGCGAACTCGGGGCTGCCGTCGAGGCCGGCGTAGCTTACGAGACCGTCGCGGACGTTAGCTTGCAGCAGCTTGTCGAAGGGCGCGTGCACGCCGTAGTCCGGCGTCGGGTCGGCGGTTGCTTGACCCGCTGCGACCAACGACACGGGCGGCGCACTCGCTGCGGAGGTGACTGATCTCGCGCATCCCGCCAGGAGCAGGAGGCAAGCCAGGCCGGTGAGTCGAGACAACGCGTTCATGGGTCACTCTCCAGTCGGGAACACGACCGTCGTGGCAGCGCGGCGTCTGCGCACCTTCTGTACCGCCACCGGCACGGCGCCGAGCAGGCCCAGCAACAGGAAGGCCAGGAACACCTGCGGTGTGAAGATGTCGCCGATGCTGTTGATGGTCTGCAGTCGTGAGCCGCCGTAGGCGAAGACCGCCGTGCCGGGCAGTGTGCCGAGCGAGGTGGTCCAGATGAAGGTCCGCAGCCGCACCCGGGTGAGGCCGGCGGCCACGTTCACGAAGTAGAACGGGAACAGCGCCACCAGGCGCATGACCAACAGGTAGCTGGCGCCGTTGAGCTCGATCTCGTGGTTGATCTTGCCGAGCGTGCCCGCGCCGAACCGCTTCTGCACCCACTCGCCGATGACGTACCGGCTGAGCAGGAAGGCGCCGGTCGCGCCGAGCGTAGCGCCGACGTTGGTGTACAGGCTGCCCAGCACCACGCCGAACACCAAGCCGCTGGCGACGGACAGCGCCACGGCACCCGGCAGGCTGAAGGTGGTCAGCACGGCGTAGAGTGCGATGAACAGCAGCGTGGCGCCGAGGTAGTGCTGGCTGGCGTAGGCCCACAACTGCTCGCGGCCCTGCTTGACGCCTTCGAAACTGAGCACGTGTCCCAGGCCCATCATTTTGGCCGCCACCAGGGCGGCAATGACCAGCAGGACCAAGCCGATCCGCGGCGCAAGCTGCCGCAGCTTCTCCCGATTCATGGTTGGCTACCTTCTCCGGCGGGTGGGCTTCGAGGATTCGTCCCACAGCCGGAAGCGCGGCACAGCGGTCACTGGGCCGGACGGATCGGCCGGCACCAGCAGGCGTCGAGTGGTCGGAAGCCGGCTTCGCGGGGGCGGCGGCCTCCACTGCACTCCCGGCGCGGCGGTGTGGGTGGCGGCCGGCGGCGGCGCGGCGCCGTCATCTTCGGTTCCAGAGGCCCACGCGGAAACGGCGGCGAGGCCGGGAATCAGCACGGCGGCCAGGTTGCACAGCGCGTGTCGCATCAGCGGCCGTTCCTTTCCGACGGGCGTCCGCGGCCAACCATGGTGGCGAGTGGCCCGTTGTCGCCGCCACGGAACCGTGAGCCGTCTGCCAAGGTTCCCGGCCCCTGGGGAGATCAGGATGGCGTTACACGAGCCCGCGGCCGAAGACGGCGGCGCGAGCCATTCCCGCCGGATCGGGGTGGCGGTGTCGGCGGTGGCCGCCCTGGCCGTGCAGGCCGCGTTGTCCGCCGCCGCCCGTGGCGAGCAGCGGATCGGCGTGCTGATCGGGCTGTACCTGGTCGCGGCGGCGATCTGGCTGGCGTTGCTGGCCCAACTCCGGCGCACCCGGCAGGCGTGGCGCTGGATCGTGGCCCTGGCGGTAGGCTTGCGGCTGATGGCGCTGGGTGGACCGCCCTGGCATGAAACCGATCTGTATCGGTTCCGCTGGGACGGCCGGGTGCTGGTCAGCGGGATCAACCCTTACCGCTACGCGCCGGGCGCCGCCGAGCTCAAGGTCCTGCGCGACGACTCGTGGCGGCAGATCAACTTCCCCGAGGTGCCGACGATCTACGGGCCAGCCGCCCAGGCCTTTTTCGGAGTCGCCGCCGCGCTGGGGCTGAACACGGTGAAGGCGTTGGGTCGCCACCTACGCGCTCTGCCCGCTCCCCATCCTGCAGTTTGTCAACTCCGCCCACGTCACCGACCAGCTCATGCTGGTGGCGATGGTCCTGAGCCTGACGGCGATGGTCGCCGAGCGCCGCGCCTCTGCGGCGGCCTGGCTGGCGGCCGCAGTGCTGGTGAAGCCGGCGCCCCTGGTGCTGTTGCCGTTCTACCTGTACCGGTGGCGCGGTCGCGACCTGACAATGTTCGCGGCCTGCTTGTTGGCCGGCTACGCCCCGTTGGCGGGGGCCGGGCTGAAGGTGTTCGCCGGGCTCGGCCGGTTCGCGCACGAGTGGACCTTCAACGCGGGGCTGTTCCGGTGGGCACGGGATCTGTTCGATCTGGCCGGCGCTGAGGCTCCCGGGGCGCTCGCCCGGCAGGTCATGCTGGCCGTGCTGGCGGTCGCACTGGCCCAGCTTATTCGCCGCGACCATGGCCGGCCGGCCGAGTTGCCGCGGCACGCCCAGTCCGCGCTACTCGCCCTGCTGCTGACCTCGCCCGTGGCCAATGCGTGGTACGTCGCCTGGCTCTGCCCGCTCACCGTCGTTCGGACCGATCCGGCGGTGCTGGCGTGGATGGTGACGTCGGTCGTCGGTTACGTATGGTACTTCCCGTCAGCCAGCGCCGGCTGGATGCGCGTCCTGGAATACCTGCCCGTCTTCGCGCTGTTGATCGGTGAGGCCTGGCGGCGGAGTCGTCGCCGCTCCTCGCCAGCGTGACCGGCCGGGTCCCGTGGAGATCCGTAGTGCTGGTGTCGATCCTCACTCCGTTCTATGCGCGTGATCCCGGCTCGCCCGCCGCTCAGGAGCAGCTCGCCCTGTGGCTGGACGGACTGCGACAGCAAACCGGGCCGGCGGAGCTGATCCTGGCAGGCACGGGCTGCGCTCGATCTGATCCTTGGACCCCGCTCCTGGCGGCCTGCGCTGGTTCCGACTACCCGCACCGCTGGCGTGCGCTCCATGCCCGGCTCGACCCCGCGAGCGGCCGTCCCCAGAGCCGGGCCGCCGCGCTCAATGCCGCCGCGGCCGTCGCCGAGGGCGAGGTGCTTCTGGTGCTCCACGCGGACACACGCTTGCCGGCTGGCGCACTCGACGGCGTGCGGGTAGCGGCGGCGGCCGGGCGGCGGTGGGGCGCCTTCCACAAACGCTATCAGCCTGCGACGCCGTGGTTGGAGCTGCAGGCCGCTGTGCTGAACCGCTGGTACCTGGCCCGAGCAGAGCGGGCCGTTGGGACCAACGCGATGTGGTTGCGCTATGAGCTGTGGGAGCCGCTGCCCGATGTGCGCCTGCTGGAGGATGTGATGCTGTCCGACCGGCTCCGGCGGCGGGTGGGCCGTGCGGGCTTGTGCGTGTCGCGCGACCCGGTGACCGTGTCCGCCGACAAGTACCTGCGGACCGGCGTGTTGCGGAGCATGGCCGTCAACGCAGCGGTGATGGGGCTGTACCGGCTCGGCGTGGCCTCGCCCGACGTCCTGTTCGAGGAGCTCTACAGCCGCGACAAGCTGCCGCGGTCCGGCGTGGGCTTCTGGACGGCGCTGTTGCGGCAGGTGTGGGCAGCGGCCCACCGCTAGAACCACAACGGACAGCAACCGTCGCCGGCGACGGCCGCTGTCCGCTGTGCCGGGGCAGTCGGCAGGTTCAGGGCTTGCAGACGTCGTCCAGGCGGCCCTGGAGTCCGTCGGCTTTGAGGTTCACCGCGACGGCCTGCACCTTCTTCTCGCGCATGAACACCACCGTGTTGCTGACGTTGGGGTTGATCTTCCAGGGCTGCAGGCCCTTGTTGTCGGACGGCAGCACCGCCGCCGGAACCGGCAGCTTGTGGTCCACCACCCACCGCCTGAGGCCGTCGGCCTGCTCCCCGGAGCCGACGATCACGATCGCCACGTTGAGGTGCATGTCCTTGCCCTTCTTGTAGGCGTCAGAGAGCCGGGCCAGGAGCGCCTTGGTGGCGTCGTCGTTGCGCGTGACGAAGGCGAGCACCAACGGGTCGTTGCCGGCCTTGCAGACCACGCAGTACTCGTCGATGTGCTGGTTGAACGGCTTGATGGGCAGCATCAACGAGGCGCCCTTGTCGGGACCGGAGCTGGGCTCTTCGTTCCCGGAGGCAAAGGCCGCCACGGCCAGGAGGCTCACCGCCAGGGCGGCGGCAACGCTACGCAGCGAGAGTCGCATCAGGTTTTCTCCACCGAGTCGAAGCACCGCGTCAAGCTCCAGCGCCCGCGTGGTGCGGTTGTGACGGGCGCGGAACCGCGGCCGGGTGTGCTGAGTTCCCGGCTGCGTGGATTCAGGCCGGGCAGGCACAAACCACCTCACGGGGAACTCGCGGCCGAGCGCTCTGGTTCCACGCCCTCCGAGGCCGCCCTGTGACCCGTCGGCTCTCCAACCGGAGCAGCAAACGTCGCGAGAATCCTGCCGGACCACTCCAACGTCGGGAGGCAAGCAATGAACAACAACTACGCGCTCCTTGCATCGCTGGCTGCCGTGCTATCCGCGCTCCTGGTGGCGGCGAACGCGGCGGAGCCATCCAGCAAGCCGACCGGAGAAGAGGGGCAGGACATGGCGAAGCAGGTGGCGGAGATCTTCGCGCGAGTGAGCGCGCATGAGTTCAATCCCACCGCCAACGGCTTCACCCAGGACCGCGGACTCAACAAGCCAGGCGTAGCGAGCTTGGAGGACACGGACTGGCGCGTGCGGACGCTCGCGGTGCGTGATCTGGTGAGACTCGGTGCGCCTGCATCCCCTGGCTTGGTGGCGGCCCTGCTCGACCAGAGTGTGCATGTGCGGTATCTCGCCGCCATGACGCTCGGCATTCTCCGGGCGGCCGATGCCGTCCCCGCGTTGGAGCAAGCGCTGCGCGACGACAAGGATCCGACCGTTCGATCCCAGGCCGCCATCGCCCTGGGGCAGATCGGTCAGGTTGCCTCGTTGCCTGCGATTCGGGCCGCACAGAAGGACGGCAGCTCCGCCGATGTGCAGTACCAGGCCGAACTCGCCGCCTACGCCATCGAGCACGGCTTGCCAGCGGCGCCGGCACTGGCACAGAGCTACGCCGCACTCGACGAAGCCACTTTTGGCAGCGTGCAAGTCGGCCAACCCGCTCGGGATTTCCAACTCTCCGACACCGATGGCAGAGTGTGGCGGCTCGCTGATTTCCGCGGGACGAAGCCCGTCGTACTGATCTGGGTCTTCGCCGACTGGTGCCCGGTTTGCCACGGCGAGTTCCGCGAGTTGATCGAACTGCGCCAGCAGTTCGAGGCCGCGAATGCACAGGTGTTCACGGTTGAGTGTCACGACTTGTTCGCGTGCCGCGTGATGGTCGGCAAAGAGCTCGAACCGAAGCACTGGTTCAGCAAAACGTCGTTCAAGGAGGCCTACACGAAGAGCATCTGGTGGCCACACCTGGTGGACCTCGCCGGAGCGGTCGGCGCGGCATACGGTGTGCAGCCGATGAGCTTCGCCGTCCACTCCGAGTACATCAATCGACCGTCCGTGGTGATCGTGGACAAGGAAGGCATCGTGCGGTTCGCCTACTACGGCACGTTCTGGGGCGACCGCCCCTCCATCCATCACCTGCTCGAGATGCTGCGCAGCGGCGATTACTCGTTCGACGCGCCGCGACGGTTGAAACCCGCGCCAGGGCCAGGTGGGTAGTGCGGGTGCGACGGGGGCAGAACCGCGACGGCGTGCGCGGCACAGGTTGCTGGCGGGCCGACGCCGATCGCTCCTCCGGGAACTCGCAGCGGAGCGCGCTGGTTCCACGCCCTCCGAAGCCGCCCACAGCAGGCCGGCGCGGGAGAAGGACATCGTGGAATTCGCGGAGCGCGTGGCCGAAGAGGCCCGGCCGTTGCGTCGGGACCGCATCGATACCTTGCAGATCAACGTCGGCAAGCTCTGCAACCAAGCCTGTGTGCACTGCCACGTGGACGCCGGGCCCCGGCGCACCGAGATCATGCCGGCCGACGTCGCGGAGCGCATCCTGGACTGGCTGGCCCGGAGCAACGTGCCCACGGTGGACATCACCGGCGGAGCGCCCGAGCTGACGCCCTGCTTCCGGCGCTTGGTCGAGCGCGCCTCGGAGCTCGGGCGCGCGGTCATCGTCCGCCACAACTTCACCGTGCAGCACGTGGCCGGCCAGGAGGACCTGCCTGAGTTTTTCCGCGACCACCGCGTGAGGCTGATCGGCTCGCTCCCCTGCTATCTCGAAGCGAACGTCGATCGCCAGCGCGGGAAAGGGGTGTACGCCGGCAGTATCGCCGGGCTGCGGCGGCTCAACGCGGTGGGCTATGGCCGGCCGGAGAGCGAGTTGACGCTGGACCTGGTCTACACCCCGCTCGGCCCATCGCTCCCCCCGCCACAAGGGAGCCTGCGCGACGACTACGCCGCCTACCTCTCAGAGCACTACGGGATCGTCTTCAACGACCTCTTGACGATCACCAACGTGCCGATCAACCGATTCCGGCACCAGCTCCAACGCGAGGGGAAGCTGGAAGACTACTACCAGTTGCTGGAGGCGAGCTTCAACCCCTCGACGGTCGGCCGGCTGATGTGCCGCACGCAGCTCAGCGTGGACTGGACCGGGCTGGTGTACGACTGCGACTTCAACCAGATGCTGGACTGGCACATCGGCAACGGCCGCGCCTACCGCCTCTGGGAGCGCCCGCTGGAGGCCTGGCTGGGCGCGATCCAGACCGGGAGGCACTGCTACGCCTGCACGGCTGGCTGCGGGAGCAGTTGCCGGGGCGCACTAGCCTGACGATCGGGTCGGGGAGGCCCAGGAGAAGCCTGATGCAAGCCGTTTCCAGCCGATTCGCGATGCTGGGGTTGGCGTCCCTGCTCCTCGCCGTGTCCGGTTGCCGCAAGGCGCCCCCGCCGAGCCAGGCTCCGGGCGGGCCGCCCGCGGCCCAGCCGGCAGGCGAGCCCGCCACGCTGGGGGAGGCGCTGAAGGCCCGGCGCGACGCGTCCAAGCAGCGCATGCCGGCGGAGGTCCGCGGCGTCATGGAGAAGGCACAATCCGACCTGGCTGCCTCTGAGATCATCGAGCGTAGCCTGAAAGTGGGCGCGGCCATGCCTTCATTCAAGCTGCCGGACGCGACGGGCAAGAAGGTGAACTCGGCCGACCTGCTCCGCAGCGGGCCGCTGGTGGTGACCTTCTACCGTGGGGGCTGGTGCCCGTACTGCAACACGGCGCTGCACTATCTGCAAAAAGAGCTGCCCAAGTTTCAGGCGGCCGGCACGACCCTGGTGGCGATCTCGCCGCAGTTGCCGGACAAGAGCCTGTCCCTGGCAGAGAAGCAGGCGCTCACCTTCCCCGTGCTGACGGACGCCGGCAACCGGGTGGCGCGCAAGTTCGGCATCGTGTTCGAGTTGGCTCCGGAACTCCGCGAGCGATACAAGGGGTTCGGCGCCGACTTGAGCCAGTGGAACGGCGACAGCAGCTACACCTTGCCGCTGCCCGCGACTTACGTGGTTGACCGGCTGGGCATCCTACGCTGGCGTTTCGTCGATACCGACTACACGAAGCGGGCCGAGCCGGCAGACGTGCTCTCCGCCTTGGCGGCATTGCCGGCCGGAACCACGGACAAGAGCGCGGCGACCCCCTGAGTCTCAGCGCCCGAACCTGCCTTCGGGCTCTGACGCCAAGTCGAGACCCACGGCCCGAGGAGTATCGACGATGAGGGACGGCTACGGCATCGTGGTCATCGGCGCCGGCTCAGGCGGGCTGGCCGCGGCGCAGCTTGCGGCGGCACTGGGCATGAAGACCGCGCTGGTGGATAAACACCGCATCGGCGGTGACTGCACCTGGACCGGCTGCGTGCCGAGCAAGGCACTCCTGCACGCGGCCAAGGTTGCCGCCGCCGCGCGCTCCGCCGGGCAGTTCGGCATTGAGACTGGCCCGGTCCGGGCGGATATGGCCGCCGTGCGTGAGTACGTGCAGTCGACCATCCAGACGATCTACGCTCACGAAGCACCCGACAAGCTCCGCACCAAGGGCATCGACGTGTTCCTGGGCGGCGCTGAGTTCGCCGATCCGCACACGATCCGGGTCCAGGACCGGACCATCCGTGGTCGGCGGTTCCTGCTCACCACCGGCGCGCGGCCGTTCGTTCCTCCGATCCCGGGCTTGGATCAGGTGACCTACCTCACCTACGAGCAGCTCTTTGAGAACGATCGTCTGCCCGAGCACCTGATCGTCCTCGGTGGCGGCCCCATCGGCATGGAGATGAGCCAGGCCTTTCGCCGCTTCGGCGCAGACGTGACCGTCATCGGCAGCTGCCTTCTGCCCCACGACGAACCCGAGGCCGGAGCCACGCTGCAGCGCGTCTTCGAGAGAGAAGGAACCCGCGTCGAGTTCGGCCGGGCCACGGCCGTGCGCCAGGATGGCGGCGAGATCGTCGTCACCGTCGAAGACCGCGAAGTGCGCGGCGACATGCTGCTGGTCGCGGTCGGCCGCCGTCCCAACGTCGATGGGCTCGGGCTGGAGCGAGCGGGTGTCAAGCACTCGCCGCACGGCATCGAGGTGGACAAGCACCTCCGCACCAGCCAGCGCCACATCCTGGCGGCCGGCGATTGCATCGGCAAGTACCAGTTCACCCACTACGCGGGCTGGCAGGCCGTGCGAGCGTTGATGAACTCCATCTTGCCGTTCGGCGGCTCCAACGGCCTGACCGAGCTGGTGCCCTGGACCACGTTCACCGAGCCCGAGGTGGCCCACGTTGGCCTGACCGAGGCGCAGGCGCGGGAGCGGGGCGCCGATGTCGCCGTGACCAGCATCGGCCTGGACGTGATCGACCGGGCGGTCTGCGAGAACGACACCGAGGGTTTCATCAAGCTGGTACACACCCGGAAGGGCAAGCTCCTCGGCGCGACGGTGGTCTCCGAGCGCGCCGGCGAGGTGCTCACGGAGTACACCGTCGCCTTGCAGAACGGCCTGTCGCTGGGCCAGCTCACGGCCGCCATCCACGTCTACCCGACTTACGCGACCGGCGCCTCGCGGGCGGCCGTGGAAGTGATGAGCGGCAACTGGCTCTCGGGTCGCAAAGGCGAAGTGGTGCGCAAGCTGGTGGCGCGACTCACTTGACAGCAAGGGGAAGGACGGGGCCGGCATGGAACCCTGGGTGGACTCGCCTCGCATGCTCCGCGCGCTGCGCTGGGTGTTGGTGGCTCTGGCCGTGGCCGACGTGGCGCTGGGCGTCCACGCCGTCGTGCGACCCTATGCCGTCGGCCCGTACGCCTCGCCGGTGCTGACCGACCGCTTCTACGTCCGGATCATCGGGGTCTTCTGGCTGTTCATGGCGTACGTCGAGACCCTCGGCTGGCGCGACCCGAAGCGCAACCTGCTGGCCGTGCAGTTGGCCTTCATGCTGCGCCTGCCGACCGGTCTGCTCAACCTGGCCGAGTACGTGCTCTGCCCGCCATGGGCGGGCTCTCGGCACGGCGGGCACGGACTGTTCGCCGCTCTCGACCTGGCCATCTGGCTGATCGGCGTAGGGTGCCTGCGGCGGCTCGGGCAGAAGTGGTGGGCTTGGTGATCCGGCCGGGAACCCGTGCGGCGGCGGCGTGGTTCTAACGCCCCCGAAGCGGCCCAGCCGCTGGAAGGCAAGGCGCATGTCGACCATCACGCTCGACCGAGAACAGATCCAAACGTACTACGGCAGGGTGCTGAACGGCAGCTCAGATCTGCAGACCAGCGCCTGCTGCTGCAACGGCGAGGGCCTCACCCCCAGCGTCCGCTCCGCGCTGGCCGAGATCGACGACGAGATCCTGACCCGCTTCTACGGCTGTGGGTCGCCGCTCCCGCCGGCGCTCGAAGGCTGCACCGTGCTCGACCTGGGCTGCGGCACCGGCCGCGACGCCTTCATCGCCTCGTGCCTGGTGGGGCCCACCGGCCGCGTCATCGGCGTCGACATGACCGCCGAGCAGCTCGACGTGGCCCGCCGGCATGTGCGGCACCAGACCGCGCGCTTCGGCTACACCGCGCCGAACGTCGAGTTCCGGCAGGGCTACATCGAGGAACTCGCCGCCCTGGGGATCGCAGACAACTCCGTGGACGTGGTGATCTCCAACTGCGTGGTCAACCTCTCGCCGGACAAGCGCGCCGTCTTCTCCGAGGTCTTCCGGGTTCTCAAGCCGGGCGGTGAGCTGTACTTCGCCGACGTGTTCGCGGGCCGCCGGGTCCCGGCCGCGTTCCACACCGACCCGGTGTTGCACGGCGAGTGCCTCGCCGGCGCGATGTACCGCGAGGACTTCCGGCGCCTGCTGCGCGATCTGGGCTGCCTGGACTACCGCACCGTCACCTCTCGCCCCATCGCGCTGAACTCGCCCGCGGTCGAGGCACGCATCGGGATGATCGACTTCTACTCGGAGACCGTGCGCGCGTTCAAGCTGGAGGGCCTGGAAGACCTCTGCGAGGACTACGGCCAGGTCGCCGTCTATCGCGGCACGATCCCCGACTGGCCGCACCACTTCGACCTCGACGATCACCACCGGCTCATCACGGGCAAGTCGATGCTGGTCTGCGGCAACACCGCGGCGATGCTGCAAGAGACGCGGTTCGGCCGGCACTTCACCGTGTCGGGCGACCGCTCCGTCCACTTCGGCCCCTTCGACTGCGCGCCCGCCGCCGGCCGCCCCGAGCGACCGGAGTCGCAGGGCGGAGCGTGCTGCTGACCGGAACAACACTGCAAGGAGCGCATCAATGGGTCGCATCCAACCCCTGGAACGGGACCAGGCCAGCGTGGAGTCGCAGGCGGTCTACGACGAGATCGAGGCGGCGTTCGGCATGGTGCCGAACCTGTTCAAGACGTACGCGCACTTCCCGCCGCTGCTGGCGGCCAACTGGGCGAAGACCAAGGCCCTGATGATGGGCGGCCGTCTGCCCCGGCCGCTGAAGGAGATGATCGCGGTGGTGGTGTCGCAGGCGAACGCGTGCCGCTACTGCGTCGCCGCCCACACGATGATGCTGCACCACCTGGGCTTCCCGCCGGAGCGGACCCAGCGCTTGGCTGAGGACATCGCGAGCGCCGGCCTCTCCGAGACCGAACAGGGGGTCCTCGCGCTCGTCCGCAAGTCCACCACGGAGCCCTTGAGCGTCTCGGACGGCGACCTCGCCAGGCTGCGGGAGCTGGGGCTGACCGACGCGGAGATCGTCGAGGCGCAGGGGGTGATGGAGCTATTCACGGCCTACAACAAGTTCCTCGACTCGCTGGCCGTGGACATCGACTTCTGAATCCGGAGCGCTTGGTCGAACGGGCGGCGCGATGGGCGGGATCGGCATGCCGAGCGGCTCGCGGCACGGTGCCGCGAGTGCGCGAGGCGTGGCGCCGTGGCGCACCACGGTGCCGGCGGACCTGACGCTGGGCGCAGCGCTCCAACACTTGTTCGAGCGGCAGGCGTGACCCCTGCGTCGGAGGCGCGGGCGCGACGTGGAACCTCGCGGGCAACCCCGTGGTTCACGCTCACCAACGCGAACGCGGCATCCGGGAGAGCCCCGGACGAGACCGCCGGCGGCACGCTCGCGAGAGGGTAGAGGATGATGAGAACCAAGCACGCACAGGCCGGGCGCGGGTTGGAGCTTCTGGGCCGCTACGATGCCTCCGCGGCAGGCGCAGCCCAACTCCTGGAGCCCGACGGCTTCGCGGAACGGAATCCCGCTCCGGTGCTGCGGATCGCCGCCGACGGGCGGCTTCTCTATGCCAATGCGGCAAGCCATCCTTTGCTGGTGGAGTGGTGCGGAGGCACGGTCTGCCAGGTCGATGACCTCGTCCCCGAACACTTCCGGCGCTGGGCTGCAGACGTCCTTTCCAGCCGAACGAGCATGGCCGTGCGGGTCGAGCGGGACGGCCGGACGTTGGCTTTCGAGCTGGTGCCGGTAAGCGAGCACGGCTTCGTCAACCTCTACGCCCAGGACGTCACCGCGCTGCAACAGGCCGAGGCGACGCGCCGCCGCCTCGCCGCCGCTGTCGAGCACGCCAACGACGCGATCGTGGTCACCGATGCCGAGGCGCGCATCGAGTACGCCAACGCGGCCTTCGAGCAGCTTACCGGCGTGCCGGTCGGCGCGGCCCTGGGGCGCCGGCCCTGGGAGCTGGCGACGGCCGCTGACAGCCGCAGCAAAGCGGTGGAGCTCGAAGCCTGGCGCGCCGCGCTCCGCGGCGAAGCCTGGTGCGGCCGCCTTGCTCGCCAGCGTGCGACCGGCATGGAATGGACAGGCGAGTTGAGCCTGTCTCCGGTGCCTGAGGCGGCAGACCACGAGCCGCAGATCGTGGCGGTCGAGCGGGACGTGACCGACCAAGTCCGGATGCAGGACGAGCTTCACCAGGCCAGCAAGCTGGATGCGGTGGGCCGTCTGGCCGGGAGCGTGGTGCATGACTTCAACAACCTGCTCACGATCATCGGCGGCTGTGGCGAGCTGGTGGAAGACCTCCTGCCGCCCGGCCACCCGGCCCTGGACCCGATTGACATGCTGCGGGAGGCCGCCGATCGAGCTGCCGGACTCACTCGGCAGCTCCTCTCCTTCACCCGCCGTCGAGCGGCCGAGCCGCAGCTTCTGGATCTCAACGACATCGTGCGCAACGTCGAGAAGCTGCTTCGTCGGCTCATCGGGGACGGCATCCGGTTGGTCGCGGACCTCGACCCCGAGGTTGGCCTCGTGGTGGCGGACGCCGGCCAGATCGAGCAGATCCTGGTCAACCTGGTGGTCAACGCTCGCGACGCCATGAGCGGCCGTGGTTGCGTGACCATCCGCTCAGCGAATGCCGACGGCCCACTCCACGCGAGTAACAGCCAGGCGGCGGCTTCACCGGGTGTGGTGCTCGCCGTGACCGATACCGGCCAGGGCATGGATGAGGCCATCCAGGCCCGGGCCTTCGAGCCGTTCTTCACCACCAAAGGCCCGGGTGCCGGCACGGGCCTCGGCCTAGCCACTGTTCAGGACATCGTCAAACAGCACGGCGGCCACGTGGTCTGCACCAGTCACGTCGGCGTCGGCACCACTTTCAGCGTCCACCTGCCACGAGCCGACGGACAGGTCGCGCCGGCAGCGGCTGGTCAGGCACCCGAACCGCTCCACGGCCACGAACGGATCCTCCTCGTGGAGGATGACCTGGCTCTGGCGCAGTTGGTGCTTCGGGGCCTGACTCAGTATGGCTACCTCATCGAGACGGTGCCGGAAGCAGAGTCTGCGCTGGCCCGAGCCGGCGAGCCGGCCGTGTCGTTCGACATCTTGGTCAGCGACATCGGCTTGCCGGGCATGAGTGGCGTGGAGCTGGCGGCGGAGTGGAAGGGGTTGTACCCGAGCACCCCGGTAGTCCTCGTCTCAGGCTATGCCGAGCCGTTCGCCGCCGGGTTCCAGGCACTGGGCGGGGAGACCCCCTTCTTGACCAAGCCGTACACGCCGGCTTCGCTGGCGCGGCAGATCCGGCGCTCACTCGACCACTCGCCGAGCCGGCTGAGCACGGCTCCGAGTCTACGACTGGCGGCGCCGGCTAGCCCGGCCGAAGGGTGAGCCGCCACGCTGCACGGCTCTCCATACGACGCACGGACGTTCGAGGAAGCAAGATGGACGACACGGAGCGGGTTGGACGCAGTCGAGTTGCCCGGACCCTTGGTTCGGCAATCGGTCTGAACGTCGTGCTCGGCTTGGTCGCGCTCGCCGCCAGGACCGGTCGGTGCGATGGCGCGAGCTCTCCCGTGACGGGGCACGACTCTCGCCACACCAATCACCTCAGCCACGAGACTTCGCCGTACCTGCAGCTTCACGCCCACAATCCGGTGGACTGGTACCCGTGGGGCGAAGAGGCGTTTCGCAAGGCGCGCGCCGAAGATAAGCCGATCTTCCTCTCCGTCGGCTACTCGACCTGCTACTGGTGTCACGTGATGGAGCGCGAGAGCTTCTCGGACGAGGCTGTGGCGGCGCTCCTGAATGACGCCTTCGTCTGCATCAAGGTTGACCGCGAGGAGCGCCCGGACGTGGACGATCTGTACATGAACGCCGTACAGCTCATGACCGGCTCCGGCGGCTGGCCGATGTCGGTCTGGCTCACCCCGGACCTCAAGCCGTTCTTCAGCGGCACCTACTTCCCACCCGAGGACCGCGGCGGCCAGACCGGCCTGAAGACCTTGACGGCCAAGCTCGCCACAGCGTGGAAGGACGATCGCAAGGAGGTGGAGAGGGTCGCTGACGAGGTCGCGGAGCAGATGCGCCAGACTTCGGCGCTGACCGAGTTCAAGGCCGCGAAGGCGGGTAAGGACCCAGTGGCGCAGGCCATCACCCGCATCTTGTCCACGCAAGACCCCGCCTTCGGCGGCCGGCGCGGTGCGCCGAAGTTCCCGCAGGACATGACCGACCAGTTACTGCTCGACCAGTACCGGCGCACCCACGATGGGAAGCTCCTCACGGCGGTCACCCGATCCCTCGACGAGATGGCCATGGGCGGGATCCACGACCATCTGGGCGGCGGCTTCCACCGCTACAGCACGGACGCGACCTGGACCGTGCCGCATTTCGAGAAGATGCTCTACAACCAGGCCGCCTTGGTGCGCCTCTACGCCGACGCATGGGAGGTCACTCGCCGCGACTGGTCCCGGCGGATCGCCTTGGAGACCGCCGAGTTCGTGGAGCGCGAGATGACCGACCCGGACACCGGGGCATTCTATTCGGCACTCGACGCCGAGACCAATGCTGAGGAAGGGCAGTTCTACCTCTGGACGGCGGCGGAGATCGACCGAACGCTCGGGCCGGATGCCCCGCTGTTTGCGGAGGTCTACGGTGTGGCTGCCGGGCCGAACTTCGAGCACAGCCGCAGCGTCCTCCGGCTGCGCCGGTTGCCGGCCGAGGAGGCCAAGGCGCGCAGCATTTCCGAAGCGCAACTCGACTCCCGGCTTGACCCCTTGCGGCAGAGGCTGCTGGCAGCGCGCGGCCAACGCCCGCGCCCGGCCACCGACGACAAGGAGCTGGCCTCCTGGAACGGCCTGATGATCGGGGCGCTGGCCCACGCCGGCCAGGCCCTCTCGCAGCCGGCCCTCATCCAACGTGCCTCACGGGCCGCGGATTACCTGCTTCAGACACTCTGGCGGAAGGACGGCAGACTGCTACGCGTGGTGCGGCACAAGCACGCCAAACAGGACGGCTTCCTGGAGGACTACGCCTTCCTTGCCGATAGCCTGCTCGACCTACACGAGGTCACCGGTGAGGCCCGCTGGCTGGACTCGGCGCGTCAGATCGCCAAGGCCATGACCGACAACTTCGCCGACCCGGACGGGGCAGGCTTCTACCTCAGCCGCGCGGATACCGCCCACTTGCTGGTGAGGAGCAAGAGCCCGTACGACAACCCGATCCCGTCGGGCAACTCGGTGGCGGCGCGGGCGCTTCTGAGGCTGGCGCGCACCGACGGCGACGAAGCCCTGCGGCGGCGGGGCGAAGCGGCAGTCGAGGCGTTCCTGCCGGTGGCGCAACGCGTGCCGGACGGTTTCGCGGAGCTGCTGCGGGTCGCGGCCACGTACCTCCAGGCAGGTGCCGAGTCCGCGTTGGCAGCCACCGACAGTGCGCGCCACGTCCACCTGGAGGCCAAGCTGGTTGGGCCGGATGCCCTGGTGGCGACCCTGAAGACCGATCCCGATTGGCATATCAACGCGCACCAACTCGCTACCGCCGACCTCATCCCCACCACGGTCACTGTCGACCTGCCTGCCGGGTACCAGGTGCTCGACACGCAGTACCCGCAGCCCAGTCGTCTCCAGACCAGCTTCGCCGGGGGGCTGGACGTCTACACGGGAGAGGTCATTGTGCGGATCAGGCTGTCGGTGCCGGCGTCGCGGGCGGCGGGAGCAATGGCGCGGGTCAAGGCGACAGTTCAGGCCTGTAGCGACCGAGCCTGCCTGCAGCCCACAACCCTGGAAACAGCCGTGGCGCTCGGCGCTGGCCGCTAGGATGCCGGCAACCGCCCAAGGTTGCGCGAGTGCCAGGGACTACGGTTACGCTTAGCGTGTTGATGCTCGAGCACGGGGCCAGCCGCATCAGCGCTTGGCCCCGTGCATTCACGACCACTCCCAGGCGGGCCGCGCCCAGGCTACTGATGGTCTCTCACCTGAGCCAAGGGCGCTCTCGTCTCCAGGTGGGTCCTGACCACTCGGTGTCTTGAAGGCAGCGCTGGGCGAGGGGAGGAGGCGGCTGGCGGCGCGGCTGCATGTGCCGTACTACCCGCAGGAGCAGTGACGCGGCGCCTTTCCGCGAGGGCGGCCAGGGCGAAGCGATTCCAGACCACGCACGGCAGGAAAGACACCCCGACTCGCGAACCGCGGCGCGATGCTCGTCCTGCACCTCGGCGACCACGACGGCCGGCTCTGGCTCTGGGCCGAGAGCGACCGCCCGGCGCCGTCAAGCGACGATGGCGGCGGTCCGGCGTACCCCTTCGCAGCCGAGCGGAAGGCGCTGACCCAGGCCCTGGCCGCAGCCGGCATCGCGCTCAAGCCCACCGCCAAGGCCGCGACCTCGTTGACCCTCTGGCTGCCCACCCGCGGCGCGCACCCGATCCCCTCGACACCGCTGATCGGTGCGGCCCCCGGTGGGCGGTCGAAGGTCCAGCCCCGGCCCTGGCGCCTGACCGCCTGGCCCCTGGCCCTCGACGCCGCGCTGGACCTGCTGGCGCTCGCCGGCGACCGGCACACGCTGGCGCCCGGCGTGATCGCCGGCGTGGAGCTGGCCTGGTGGGCCGCCGCGGCGCAGCTCGCCGGGTCGTTGGTGGTCCGCGGGCAATATCTGCCGGGTCTGGTGGTCGAGGAGGTGGCGCGGGCGGTCTGGGAGCCCAT
>JACPDV010000503.1:2309-3574 GCA_016183835.1 Armatimonadota bacterium | reverse complement strand
GCGCGTGGCCGCCGTCCGCCTCCGCGCGCTCGGCGGCGAAGTCGGCCGTGCCGAAGTAGTCCGCGACCCCCTCGACATCGGCTCCCGTCCACTGCCCGAGGTGCCAGCCCGCCGGCACGCCCGGCTGCGCCGCGAGTTTGTGCATCCTGGCGATGTGGCCCGCCCCGAGCTGGAACACGTTGCGCAGCCGCGCCGCCGGCGGGATGGCGAAGCCGTACACCGTGAGGCGCAGGTCGAGAGCGGCCGGCGGCTTGCCCGCCGCGGTGACGGTGAGCTTGCCCGTGTACTCGCCCGCGGGCGCGTCGCGCGGCACGGTGACAGTCAGCCAGAGCGGCTGCACGGAGTCCTTGTCGAGGTCGAACACCGCGAGCGGCGGCAGCGGGTCCGGCCACAGTCCTGTGCCCCATCGGGAGCCGCCGCTGGCCTGCTTCACGTCGACGTAGGCCACTCGCCGCAGCTCCGGTTGGATCGCTACATTGCCGCGCGTCAAGGCGGTCGCCGACGCCGCGACGCCGGCCAGCGACTGGAGCATCGGGCCGCGCTGAGCTTCACGGGGCCGCGCTGAAGCTCGGAAAGCGCGCTCTGCGGGCGGATCTTCTGCATCGACGAGGCCCACGTGAGGGCGAACGCCGCGCCCTCGCCCGGGGCCAGGAGTGCGCGCTCGGCCAGACCGCGGGCCGCCTCGAGCGCGGCGCGCAGCGCAGCCAGATGCTCGAACCCGGCCGCCTTCGCGCCCGGTCCCGAGGCGCTCGTGGACACCGCCGCCGCGGCCCGCTCCGCATCATCGAGTCGCGTTCGCGCCTGCTCCACCACGGCCGAGTTGGCCCGCGGCAGCCGCTTCCGCAGCCGCCCGGCCTCCGCCGCCAGCGGCGCCACCTGGCGCCGTAGCGACGCCGCCGCCCAGCGCTCGCCCACCCCGGCCATGCCGGCCAACCGGCCGAAGTGCTGCGGGTCATGGAAGCCGTTGGTCATCGCCGACCAACTGCTCAGCTCGCCGCTCGCCGGCCGCTCGCGGGTGAAGTTGACGGCCAGCGTGTCCCCCGGCACCGCACTGCAGTCCAGCTCCTCCAGAGGGATGGACATCCACGCCCACCAGCGGCCCGGGCCGCGCTCGGCGCCGCACTGCCAGCCGCAGTTCCACCGTTCGTCCTGCCGGTGCTCGTCGCGCCCGACGCCCGCGGCCTTGACCAGGAAGTGGTAGTAGTCTTCCGGGCGGTCGGCCACCGGGGCGAGAAACAGCTCGACGCAGTCGTCCTCCCACACCG
>JACPDV010000503.1:0-2303 GCA_016183835.1 Armatimonadota bacterium | reverse complement strand
CCTCCCACACCGGCCCGTCAGGACGATTCGCGGTGGTCTTGAGCCCCGCTATCGCCGGCTCAGCGCACTCGTAGAGCACGTACAGCCGGCTCCCGGCGAGCACGGCGCGCACCTCGGTTTCCACGGCGGCCGGCACGCCCTTGCCCAGCAACAGGAAAGGCTTGGCGACCGGTGCCTGGTCGTACCCACTGTAGCCCACAGGCACGCGGCCGGCGCCCACCGTCAGCGACGGCGGCGCCGCCGCCGACAGGGCGGCCAGCAGCAGGAGGCTCAACGGCGTGCGCGACATGGACATCTCCAAGCGGACGACCGATTCCGCGACGGCTCGGCCCGGCCTCCTTCGCTTGTCGCCGTGTCTCGGCCGCAGGAGGCTGGCCGCGAGTTGCGAAGCCGAAGCAGCCACGAGCTCATCTCGACCGCTGTCGCCCACCAGAGCCCGCGGGCGCGCCAGCGCGCCGGTGGGCCTCGGAGCCGCTGGATCGGTGAAGCGCGCAGTAGCACCGCGAAGGAGTGGAGCAATGCGGGGGATCCTGGGTCCGTGGTCGGCAGTGAGGGTGGGGCTGGGGTTGCTGGCCGCCGTGCCGCGGCTCGCGGCCGACCCCCTCCAGATCGAACACCCGGCCTTCGGCGGGCAGGTGGTGCCTGCCCGAGCGGTGCCGGTGGACATGGTCTCCGAGGTGCTGGAGGCGACCATGGTGCCCCGCCCCGCGCCGACGAAGGCCACCCTTGGCCCACCCACGCCGTGCGAGGCGCGCGTGCGGGTCGAGTACCACCTGCGCGCCGACCAGACCTTGGCCGTACCGATCCTGTTCCCGAGCTTCGGGCCGATGGAGGCGGTTTCGATCCGGCTCAACGAGGATGCCGTGGCGGTGCAGATCCGTGACGATGTGGTGGTGCTCCAGCCCTACGAGGCGGCATGGCGGGCGGTGATCGACCATGCCGTGGCCGGCGATGCTCGCCTCCGCTCGGCAGCCGCCGAGGCGAGGGAGAGCCGACGGCGCTTGCATGAGCAGCCGCCTCCGCCCCGCCGCGCCGGTGGGCCACCCAGGCCGCAGATGGACACGTGGACGTTCAGCCGCTTGATGCCGGCCCTTAACCGCTGGTGGCGAGCGCGCGGCGTGCCCGAGAAGGAGGCGCAGGCGCTGAGCTGGTCTTTGGCACATCATGTCCTCGACGACTGGCCGGAGCTGGCTGTGTGGCCGACGCACGGAGTTGCCGAAGCCAAACGCGTGTCCGACCGGATCCGGCTGTGGAGCGAGCGCCGTCTCGCCACGCACCTGGACGCCAAGACGCCCGACCCAGTGGCGTTGTGGCAAGGGCTCGAACCCAACCCTGAGCTCCAGCCGATGAGCTTCGTGGCGGGTTCGCTGCGGCTGCGCCAGGGAGACAACACACTGCTGGTGGAGTACCGGCAGCCCGTGTCGACGGTCAACCGCCCTGCGCCCCCGAGCCCGAAACGGTACGGCAGTCACATCCAACTGCCGCAGTTCGGCTTCATCCTGCGCACCGCCCGCTACTGGCGCAGCTTCGGCCAGTTCAGCGTCGACCTGCGCCTGCCCGCGGGAACCCGCTGGGCGGAGTGCTCGCTGCCTGGCGCGGCGGTGCAGACCCGGGCCGACCCGCCGCGGGTCAGCTACCGGGGCACGGGGCTGCCCGCGGAGAACCTGACCGTGGTGTTCGGCGCCGAGGCGCCCGGCCCCGTGCCGACGGCGCCCGAGCGGCGCGGCGCGGGCTCGGCGCCCACGGTCAAGCTGTCCGTGCTGTGGGAGGTCACGGTCACTCGGGGCAGCGGGTTCGGGCACGCTGTGCCGGTGGTCGATGCAGAGCACGTGGTGGCCGGGGCGGGGCGCGAGGGGGTGATCCTCCAGCGGGCGTCGGGACGTCTCCTACGCCGCTTCAGCACCGATGACGACGTGGCCAGCCTGTTGCTGGACGGCGGCTCGCTGTTCGTCGGCGGGAACGTCTGGGCGAGAAACGGCAAGCGCGAAGGTATCAGCGTCGTGGCCTGCTACGACGTGGTCACCGGTCAGCGGCGCTGGCGCACCGAGCTGCCCGCGCAGGAGGAGGTCTCCGGCGGGCCGAAGCTGCGCAAGCTAGGCCAACTGGTGCTCGGCTCGGCCGGCGCGGTATTCGCCCTGGCGGCCACGGATGGTGCGGTGCGCTGGCAGCAGCCGTTCGCTACGACGGGCGTGGCTCTCTCGCCCGAAGCGGCGGCCGGACGACCCGACGGGTTGGCCTATGTGGCGGGGCGGCCGGGGCGCCAACGGTTCCGCAACGGCCGGCCTTGCGACCCCGGCTGCGTG